>CAZJUF010000114.1:0-8917 GCA_964549055.1 uncultured Hyphomicrobiales bacterium
TCAACGCTCAGATACCGCCAGCTTGATGCCCAGCAAGATCAGCAGCGAACCCAGGCTGCGATCGAGCCACATGCGGAATTTTGCGCTTTCGCGCAACCGTGCGGCCATGCGGTCACCAACGAGGATCAATGGCGGTTCGATGACAGCGGCGACAACTATAATCAACAGACCGTGCAGCAAAAATTGCGCCGAAGCACTGCCTGCGCCCGGCTCAACAAATTGCGGCAAAAAGGCTAAAAAGAAGATGGCAACCTTGGGGTTAAGCAGATCGATCAGCAGACCTTGCCAGTAGATTTTTCTCATAGAGGGCTGTTTGCCGTCGATGGCATCAAAGTTGAGATTTTCGCCTTTGGAGCGCCAGGCCTGAATGCCAAGCCACACCAGGTAAGCCGCCCCCACGTACTTGACGACAGAAAAAGCCAGCGCCGAGGTAGCAAGGAGTGCGGACAACCCGACAACGGCAAACCCCACATGAAACAATGCGCCCGACCAGATCCCGATCATGGCGGTCAGGCCTGCCCTGCGACCCGACTTGACCGTATGACCGATGATGAAGGCCATATCAGGACCGGGGGAAAGATTAAGCAAAACAGCTGCGGTCAGGAATGTCAGCCAGTGTTGTAAATCATAGGCAAAAATCATCTATGGTCTCTCTTGGTTGTGTGGTTTTACAGCTGTGGTCCAGGCGGGATCACTATGCTTTGCCCAGTAAAGCTCTGTCAATTTTTTGGTCACCTGCCCCGGAACCTCACCACCAATCCTGACATCATCAATTTCGGCAATCGCCACAATTCCCCCGGCGGTAGACGTGACAAACACTTCATCGGCAGATTTTAGCGCAACCTCTGTCAGTTCAGTTTCCTGTGTTGCAATCTCCAGTTCGGCACATAATTCCAACGCTGTGTGCCGGGTAATCCCTTGAAGAACGCCGGTTGCCGGTGTGGTCACCACACCATTTTTGACGGCAAAGATATTAAACCCCGGCCCTTCGGTGATATTACCTTTGCCATCGCCAAGAAAAACGTTTTCCTTGCCCGCATCATAGGCCTCATGCAGCCCCTGAACCAGATCAAGCCAGTGATAGTTCTTGACGGTGGGATCAATTGATGACGGTGGAATGCGCGTCACTGAGGCTATGTGAACACGAAGGCCGCGCGCGCGTTGCTCCTCATCGGCAATCCAGCCAAAGGGGATGACAAAGGCGAAAAAATTATTGACCGCATCGCGCGGATCGCGTGAAAAGGTCGGCGATACGCCCCGCGTCAGCACCATTTCCACATAGGCATCTTCCAGCCCGCTGCGCGCCACAATCTGGTGCAGAATATTCTCAAGCCCGTTACGGTCAAACGGCAGTTCCATTCTGAGTTTTTTAACACTGGTCGTAAACCGGTCGAGATGATGATCCAGCCGGAAAAACCGCGACTTCCACACGTGCACCACATCGTAGGTCGCATCTGAGCGCAGCAAACCCCAGTCAAGCACCGAGATTTTGGCTTCAGAAATCGGCACAAATTCACCGTCTATATAAGCAATCCCCGGAGGAAACTCACCCATGTCAAAAAACCCTTGCAACGTTTCTGTTTTATCGCCGACACTAGAGGAAAACAGGCTGAGAAAGCAACCCGCACCATGAACGATAAACCGGCTCAATCCGAAGGTGAAATAAACACATCTGCGCGACGCATCGCCTGGGCAGAAAAAACCCATGATGATCGCACCCGAACTCTTCTGGGTGAAGATGCCCGCTACTTTCTGCATCAATCCGTATCTTCCCCCTGCCTCTCCGTTATTGCCAAAGCAGAAGGCGCTTACATTGAGGATATGCAGGGTCACCGTTATCTCGATTTTCACGGCAACAACGTGCACCACATCGGCTATGGCCACCCGCGTCTTAAATCAGCCATTGCCAAACAGATGGATGAACTGCCCTTTGCGCCCCGGCGTTTTGCCTGTGAGCCAGCGGTCGATCTGGCTGAAAAACTGAGCGAGATATCGCCGGGATCACTGTCAAAGGTTCTGTTTACAACCGGTGGATCTGACGCCATTGAAGTTGCCCTGAAGCTCGCCCGTGCCGCCACCGGCCGCCATAAAACCATCTCTTTCTGGGATGCGTTTCACGGCGCGGGCTTTGGCGCATCTTCTGTGGGTGGCGAACAAATGTTTCGCTCACACATTTTCGGCCCCCTGCTCACCGGCACCGAACATGTGGCTCCTTTTGCGTGTTATCGCTGCCCCTATGGTTACCCGGATAAAGACGGTCAACCGCAGCTTGAACTGTGCAAAATGACCTGCGCCAATTTTGTCCGTTACGTTTTAGAAAAAGAAGGTGATGTTGCCGCTGTCATCGCCGAACCTGCCCGCGCTGTGCCTTACCTGCCGCCACCGGGCTTCTGGCGCGAGGTGCGCAAGGCGTGCAATGATCACGGTGCCAAGCTGATTTTCGATGAGATTCCCACCGGTCTGGGAAAAACCGGCAAGATGTTCGCTTGTGATCATGACGAGGTTGAACCTGATATTCTGGTGATGGGTAAAGCGCTGGGCGGCGGCATCATTCCCATTGCCGCTGTGCTGGCCCAGCCCGAACTGGACATCGCCGGGGATTATGCTTTCGGCCATTACACCCACGAAAAAAATCCGGTGTCAGCACGTGCAGCCCTCACCACCATTGAAATTATCGAAGAGGAAAATCTGGTGGAAAATGCCGCAACCATAGGCGCTTATGCGCTTGAGCGCCTCGGCTCCCTCAAGGACAAACACCCTTCAATCGGCGACATTCGTGGACGTGGATTTCTCATCGGCATTGATCTGGTTATGGACCGGGCAGATAAAACCCCCGCCAATGATCTTGCCGAAGAAGTGTTTTACCGTTGCCTCGACCAAGGCCTGTCATTCAAAACCACCATGGGCAATGTTTTAACCCTGACACCACCGCTGATAACCACCAAAGCCCAGATGGATTTCGCACTTGATACGATTTCCCAATGCCTGGGCGACGCCGAACGCCACCTGGGGCTTGTCACATGACAGCAAAACTGAAAGCCATCCGCACGGACAAGGAGCTGGAATGCCCGCAAATT
This sequence comes from uncultured Hyphomicrobiales bacterium, assembly GCA_964549055.1. Taxonomy (GTDB): domain Bacteria; phylum Pseudomonadota; class Alphaproteobacteria; order Rhizobiales; family JAJFHR01; genus JAJFHR01. The sequence goes on from CAZJUF010000114.1 coordinate 3,078, forward strand.
GATCAAGGCCTGCGGGCCATGGGCTATGATCTGCATCTTCTGCCAGACAACGTCAGCGAAGATCAACTGGTGGCAGAAATTGCCGACGCCGATCTTTTGCTCATGTGTTACACGCCCATAACCGCACGTGTCATTAACGCTGCCACCAGACTCAAAGCCATTGTAAAATATGGCGTCGGCATTGATGCCATTGACATAGAGGCTGCAAAGGCCCGAAAATTACCGGTCGTCAACATCCCTGAATATGCCGAGGAAACTGTTGCCGAAGGTGCCTTTAGCCTGATGATCGCTCTGGCCAAAAAGCTCACCGCCATTGATAGCGCCATGAAAACAGAGGGTTGGTTGTGGCCGACATCGCCATGGTTAGGCTTGGACATCGCCGGAAAAACTGTGGGGCTGGTTGGGTGCGGCAAAATCGGGCGCTCTATGGCGCGCATGGCGGGGGCCGGGTTTCGTGCAAAAATTCTCGGCTATGACCCCCATGTGGATCAGGTTGCCATGCAAAATGCCGGTATTGAAAAACATGATGATCTCCACAGCATGCTCAACCATTGTGATTTTGTCTCTATCCATTGCGTGCTCAATGACCAGAGCCACCACCTGATTGGCGCTCCTGAGCTGGCCGCCATGAAGCCCACAGCATTCCTCATAAATGTCTCACGTGGCGCTATTGTCGATGAAACAGCTCTGGTTGAAGCGCTTGGCAACAAGTGCATCGCCGGAGCCGGACTGGATGTTTTTTCCAGCGAGCCATTATCCAGAACCGGACATCCGATGTCAGCGCTTTATGCCATGGACAACGTAATCACGATGCCGCATCTTACGTTTTACACGCATGAGGCGATGCAACGACTGGCACGCGATACTCTCGCCCGCTGTGCCGAAATCATGTCAGGAAAACCGGTTTTGATTAAATCTGATGACCCGCGTTTAACCTCGCAAAAATCCGGGGTGGTTTTTACCACCTGAACAAAGGAACAATCCATGAAACTCAATGAATATGCATCTTACGATGCTCTGGGACTTGCCGAACTCGTCGCCACAAAACAGGTAACACCACGTGAACTTGCAACCACCGCCCGACAGGCGATGGACGCTGTCAATCCTGACATCAACGCTATTATCGAGGTCTATGACGACCGCATCGAAGATCTTGATGAAAGCACGCTTGGTGATGGCCCCTTCAAAGGTGTGCCGTTCGTGATCAAGGATGTGCACGGCCACGGCGTTGGGCGAAAAATCGAATTTGGCAGCCGCCTGTGCCAGGGCATGGTGGTGAATGAACCGACACACCTTTGCGATCTTCTCAATGCTTCCGGCCTCAACATTTTAGGCCGCAGCAATACGCCGGAATATTCAATGGCCGGGGCCACCGAAAATGTTCTGTATGGTTCAACCTCGACACCGTGGAAAAAGGGCTATTGCGCCGGTGGTTCCAGCGGCGGCAGTGCTGCAGCGGTGGCGGCAGGAATTGTTCCCCTTGCCCATGGTACGGATATCGCCGGCTCAATTCGTATGCCGGCAAGCTGGTGTGGCGGCGTCGGCCTCAAGCCTTCGCGCGGCCGGGTTTCTTTTGGCCCGGCACTCGATGAAAATGGTTTTGGGCTAGCCGTAGCCCTGGCGCAGACCAAGACCGTGCGTGATACAGCCACCATGCTCGATTGCCTTTGCGCCCCACAAACCGGTGACCCGTTTATCATCCCCAAACCCGATCAAACTTATAGTGACCTGCTTGAACGAGCGCCCAAAAAACTTAAAATCGGCTGGTCAGTCGCCCCTTTGATGGGGGTAGAAACAGACCCTGAAATTAAAAAAGCCGTTGAAGATACAGCAAAAGTCCTTGAGCAGATGGGCCATGATGTCTGCGAAGACGGGCCATCTTACGACGGCCTTGCCTCGGTGCGTAAATTTTCCGATGTCTGGTTTTTCGGCTTTGACCGGCGCTTGCGCGGGTTTTCGCAAAGATCCGGCCACAAGATCAGCGAAGAAACGCTTGAACCGGTAGTCTGGCAGATTTACCAGCACGCCTGCAACATGACCGGTGATGATTTCCTTGCCGGTGTCGCTGAAGTTAATCGCGCCCGGCGCGAACTTTGTGCGTTTTATGACGATTACGACATCTGGCTTGGCCCCACCACACCACGCGTGGCCGAACCTCACGGCAAATATCACCTCGGTCGCACTGATGTTAACCTCGACAATTATGTTGAAGAAATTCTGGCCGTGCCCGCCCAGTTCACGGTTCCACACAACATCATGGCAACCCCGGCAATCTCCCTGCCTTTAGCCATGCATTCCTCAGGCCTGCCCATAGGTATCCAGTTGGGTGCACGCTTTGCCAGTGAACACATTCTCCTGGCTCTGGCATCCGCCCTGGAACAGGCCCTGCCCTGGAAGGACCGCATTCCACCGCACCATGCCTCAAACGCATAGAGATGGTGCTTTTCTTTGCCCTTAGCGGGTTCTTAATGATAGACTTGTAAAAATTGTTTTCAGGTTTATCTTATAACTGAATGACAGAGGGAATAGTGTATCATGTATAAGTACGGGTTCAGATTTGCAGCGATCGGGATTTTGGCTGGAATCGTCAATCTGCCAGTATCTGCCTACGCGGATGGAGCAGATTCTGAATTTATTACTGAATTCCTGAATTCTCCGTCGGTTTATTCTCGTTATCAAAGAACATACAGACCCGCCTACAACCAACCTCTTGCAAGCAATAAAACACCAACAAATATTTCCACTGTTCGCTCCCAGCCATTACCTCCAGAACCTTTGGTCGCCCTGAAACAGACAAACCTTAAAGCTGCAACGCAGATGGGAACATATGCGACAGCTGTTTACCAGCAATTGACTGGCGCATCAGGCGGCGCCCTTCGCGTCTTACCCAACCACCGCAAAGAGATTATCAGGTTTTACAAAACCCGTGATTTCAAACCTTTGTGGGTTGGGGAATACGGAATGGCTGCTCGGACCAGACACCTATTGTCTTTGCTGAGCAAGGCTGGGGAAGAAGGGTTAAGAGCACAGGATTATCTGCCCGCCTCTCTGGTTGATTTTAACGATCAGGCCGACAATCTTGCCGGGTCACCGGAAAGCCTTGCCAGACTGGAAACAGAACTTACCGTTGCTGCCCTTGAATATTCTCATCATATTTCCGCTGGACGGGTAAAACCCATCAGAATTTCCAAGCTGCACACTTTGAAGGCCAAGCCTGTGTCCGCCAGAAAAGTGCTCACCAACCTGCAATCCACTTTGCGGCCTGATACCTACCTTACCTCACTGCAACCGATGATACCGCAGTACCGGTATCTTAAAAAGGCGCTGGCAAAATACCGTGGTCAGGCTGACGACAACCGGACAATTCACATTTCCGCCGGTGCCCTCATCCGCCCAGGTGAATATGATGACAGACTGGAATTAATCGCCAAACGCCTGGAACAGCTTGGGCTATATAGTTTCGAGGCACCAGAAACCGTCAACAACAGCGATGGTTATGAAAATGAAGCGATTACGGACCGGTCACAGGAACTGGCTTACGATGCCAATCTGGTAACAGCCATCAAGGACTTGCAGGCTCAATCCGGCTTGCGGCGCGATGGTATCATTGGCAACAACACGCTCGTCGCCCTCAATGGTCAAAGCAGTGGTGAAAAAATTGCTAAAATAATTTTGAGCCTGGAACGTCTGCGCTGGCTGCCTCAGGACTTGAAAAGCAAGTATATTTTCATCAATCAGGCCTTCTATGAAACCTGGATGATGCAGGATGGCGAAGAAATTTACCGCTCCGATGTAATTGTTGGCAAGTCCATCCATCAAACCGCCGTCTTCAATGATGAAATGGAAAAGGTGGTATTAAACCCGCGTTGGTACGTGCCGCGCTCCATCATTTACAATGAGATGATGCCAAAACTTTCCTACAATCCTTACTATCTGGAAGATCAGGGATATGAGGTAAGAGATATAAAGGGCAGACAGGTAAACAGCACCGCAATTAACTGGTCACAGTTCGGCGAAAAAAACATCCCCTATAATGTGATCCAGCCTCCCGGCCCCAAAAATGCTCTGGGCCGTGTCAAGTTCCTGTTCCCCAACCAGCATGCGATTTACATGCATGACACGCCTGCCCGCAGTCTGTTTAAAAAAGACAATCGTGCGTTGAGCCACGGCTGTGTACGGGTACAAAAACCCATGAAGTTTGCGGAAATTATTTTGAAAACAGAGGGCTGGACACCGGCAAGAATTGCAGCAGCGATCGCTTCTGGTAAAAATCAAACGGTTTTTCTGTCAAAGAAAATTCCGGTTTACCTGGGGTATTACACTGCCTGGGCAGACAATGACGGAAATGTGCGGTTGAAAGACGATGTATACGGTCGTGATCGTGTGCTCAATCAGGCTCTGGAGCAGAATTATAAAGCGCGCCCGGCGCGTGAATATGCCCTGAACGATTAGAACCTGTCTGCAGCTAAAACGATCAATCGCCCTCAAACGCACATAGTGCGTGAACCGGGATTTTTCTGGCTGTCAGTTTAACTGCGCCGCCCAGATCCGGCAGATCAACAAGAAACCCGGCACCGACAACTATCCCGCCAGCGCGTGTTATCAGGTTGGCGGCAGCAATGGCAGTTCCACCGGTGGCAATAAGGTCGTCAATCAGTAAAACCCGCGCCTTGGGATCAATAGCATCCTGGTGAATTTCCAGCCGATCGATCCCATATTCAAGCTGATAATCTTCACCATGTGTTTTCCATGGCAGTTTACCGCGCTTGCGAACAGGTACAAACCCCGTTCCCAACGCCTGGGCGATAGCGCCACCGATGATAAATCCTCGCGCCTCAATCCCGGCAACAACATCAATGTTAACTCCGGAAAACTGCTCCGCCAGCGCATCAATCGCGGCTGACAGACCTTCGGGATGGGCAATCAGCGTGGTTATGTCGCGAAACATGATGCCCGGCTTGGGGTAATCGGGAATGGTTCTGATAAACTGGGTAAAATCCATGGATTCTCACCTATGAAGGATTTAAAACACGACCGGCGACAGCATCGAGTTTCGCCACCAGAGCTGGATCACGCGCCTCTGGCGCTGTAATCAGCGCCACTTCCAAAGCCTTGTCAGTACCATCGGCACAGGGGGGGTGCTGATGCGGAAAATCATTGGCAAAGCGCGTTATCAAACGCGCAGCTTTTCCCGCGTTTTCCATTAAAACCTTGATGAGATCAGCGACTTGCACGTGATCATGATCCTCATGCCAGCAATCATAATCCGTCACCATGGCGCAGATGGCGTAACAAAGTTCGGCCTCGCGTGCGAGCTTGGCTTCGGGCATGGCCGTCATGCCGATAACATCACAGCCCCAGGTTCGATACAATTGGCTTTCCGCCAGAGAAGAAAATTGCGGCCCCTCCATCGCCAGATAAGTGCCGCCACGACAATGATCGATATTTTCATCACAGGCCGCCTGCTCCAGCCGGTTCACCAGCCCTGGACTGACCGGGTGCGCCATGGAAACGTGGGCGACACAACCAGTACCGAAAAAACTTTTATCGCGGGCAAACGTGCGATCAATAAACTGGTCTGCAAATACGAATGTTCCCGGAGGTAAATCTTCGCGAAACGATCCACAGGCTGAAACTGAAATGAGGTCAGTGACGCCACAGCGCTTGAGCACATCAATATTGGCGCGGTAATTTATATCGGTGGGCGACAATCTGTGACCACGGCCATGACGCGGCAAAAACACCATCTCAAGCCCGTTGATGTGACCTATGCGCACCTCATCTGACGGCGCACCCCAGGGGCTGTCAACGCGTCGCCATTCGGCATTTTCCAAACCGGG
>CAZJUF010000115.1:0-8904 GCA_964549055.1 uncultured Hyphomicrobiales bacterium
ATGTGGGCGAGTTCGTGCGCCATGACGCCGGCAACTTCCTGCGAACTGAGCACTTGAAGCAGGCCGGTGGAAGCGGCAACAGCGGAATTTTCCGGGTTGCGTCCGGTGGCAAAAGCATTGGGCTGGCGGTTGCCATGAATGTATACAGTTTCTGGAATTCCGACAAAATGGTGTTGCGCATGCATGGCGCCCGGGAGGTTGATGCTCAAAGTGCGCCGGAATATTATGGCATTGTGCGCCAGTTGGCCGAAAATGCCGACCTGCCCATGCCACGCGTCTATATTATGGACAATCCCCAGCCCAATGCTTTTGCCACCGGGCGCAACCCGGAAAACTCAGCCGTTGCCGCCTCCACCGGCCTGCTTGAAGTGCTCAGTTCGCAGGAAGTTGCCGGCGTCATGGCGCACGAACTCGCCCACATCAAAAACCGCGACACCTTGATCATGACCATCACCGCAACCTTTGCCGGTGCCATTTCGATGATTGCCAATTTTGCCCTGTTTTTTCGCAGTGGCCGCAATGGCATCGGGCTGATTGGAACCATTGCCTTGATGATACTCGCACCGCTTGCCGCCAGTGTCGTGCAGATGACCATCAGCCGCACGCGTGAATATGCCGCCGATAGACTGGGCGCTGCAATATGTGGCAATCCTTTGTGGCTGGCTTCAGCGCTCGGCAAAATTGCCGGCGGTGGTCGCCAGATTGAAAATGCCGCAGCTGAAAGAAATCCGGCGACCGCGCACATGTTCATTGTCAACCCCCTGTCTGGCAAGAACATGGATAACCTGTTTTCAACCCACCCAAATACAGAAAACAGAATTACGGCCTTGCAAGACCTTGCCCGACAATGGCAAATGGATGATACGCTGACAGACGGACCCTGGAGCCAGCAATATGACAATCCCCGCGATGTCACTAAACGCGGGCCATGGGGTTAGAGTTCACGACTTTGAGTATATGACAGACAATAAGCGCAGCGCAAAAAAACGCCGATATTCCGGCCAGACCCGAAACGCCGCCAAGGGCCTCGCCCCCCGGCGTGAAGCTGTGCGTCTGCTCGATGCAGTCCTCAGCGACAAAAAACCGTTTGATGAAATCTGGCAGCAATCACTTGCCAGCGGCGAGTTGAAAACCATGATTGAGCCGGACCGGGCATTAACCCGGCTGATTGTCATGACAACTTTGCGTCACCTGCGTCATATCGATAATATTCTGGCAACGTTTTTAAAAAACCCTCTGCCAAAATCAGCACCCGGTGCCACCAACATCCTGCGCTCGGGCATCGCCCAGCTGCTGTTTTTAAAATCCCCCGCCCATGCCGTCCTCAATATCGCTACATCCCTGGCAGCTCTGGACCGCCCCAACCGGCCCTTCAAAGGCCTGATCAATGGTGTTTTGCGCAATTACACCCGTGCGGACCCGGAAAAATTACTTGGCAAAAATTCAGTTCCCGGCAACACACCGGAATGGCTTCACAATCGCTGGAAACATCAGTTTGGCAAAGATGCTGCCAAAAAGATTGCCCGCGCTCACCAACAAGAACCTGCACTTGATATCAGTGTTAAATCGGACGCGGAAAAATGGGCGGAAAAACTCAACGCAACCCTGTTGCCAACCGGTAGCCTGCGCTTGAGCAATGCTGGCAATCCGGTCAAGCTTGCAGGCTTTGATGAAGGTGAATGGTGGGTACAGGATGCCGCAGCTGCAGTGCCGGCACGGTTGTTCGGTGATATTTCCGGAAAGAGTGTTATTGATCTTTGTGCAGCCCCCGGAGGCAAGACCGCACAGCTGATAGCTGCTGGCGCAAAGGTAACCGCTGTCGAACGTTCACCCGAACGCATGAAGCGTCTGGCCCAAAACCTTGACCGATTGGGGTTTGAAGCCAATCTGGTAACAGCTGACGCCGGAAAATTCCAGCCACCGCAACCGCCAGATGCCATATTGCTCGATGCGCCATGCACTGCCACGGGCACAATCCGCCGCAATCCTGATGTACCTTATTTAAAAACCCATAAAAACATCACCGATCTGGTCACGGTACAAAAGCGCCTGATTGACCATGCCACTGACATCCTTAAACCCGGCGGCACATTGATTTACTGTGTGTGTTCGCTCGAACGCGAAGAAGGTGAAGACCAGATTTCGAACCTGTTGGAAAAAGACAGTCGGTTTTCTCTCCTGCCCATCAGCCAAAATGAAGTCCCCGGCTTGTCAATGGCCATCACATCACGGGGGGACTTGCGGATACTACCGCATTTTTGGTCGGATCTAGGTCCCGGCATGCAAGGTCTGGACGGGTTTTACATCGCCCGGCTAACCAGGTCCTGAATTCTGAGGCCTTTTTGGCCTAGCGCACTTCTTGCCCGAAAACCGGCACCCACTTTTCGCGAAGTGCTCTTAATGATGAACAACACCCTAAGATTTTAGTGATAAAAACTTCAAATCGTTCGAATTTTATCAATTCTGGAAACGGTTTGTTGACCATCTCAGCCTAAACTTTAGCTCTGACGACATCAGTGGCTGAGTATTTGCCGCCGGTGTCGTTGTTGGTGACGCGGATCTAAATCTTATTGATCTGTTTTTCTTGAGCGGGCTTTGTATAGGGTATTGCGTAGTAGGGCCACAGTGAAAGAACTGAGTAAAGTATTTGCGTTCGGACCGGTGATTGACCGAACCTTTGTTTTGGGTTCGTCCATCACCGGTTACGCCAGCAGCAGCATTATCGCTCTGCTAAAACGTCACCCCCTTGACTGGATCACCAATACCGTCCGGCCCAAGGGTCTGGTGCATATCCCTAAAAATCTTTATGTCGGCGAGCCGGAAATTGCCCGTAAAATGTATAGTGGATGTTATCCATTTGCCGGCATTTCACCCGAACTGGGCGGTCGTTCGCCATTTGACATCACACCACCATCTAAAGCCTGGGAGGTTGAGCTTTTAAGCTTTTCCTGGCTCAATGATCTGGCAGCTGCTGATGGAAAAATTATCCAGGCCCTCGCCCGCGCGCTGACCCAGGACTGGATTGAGACCCAAGGCTCAGGCCATGATGTCGCCTGGCGGCCTGAAATCACCAGCAAGCGGCTGTTAAACTGGTTGTCAAATGCCGATCTTCTTTTAAGTGATACATCGCAAGCTGCCCGCGTAAACATCTTACGCTCGATTGGCCGTCAGTTGCATGACCTCGAAGCCAACATACACAAATCTCCTGATGGACCACACCGTCTGTCCGCTGCCTGCACCCTGATTATTGCCAGCCTTTCCTTAAATGGCCTGGAAGGTCTGCACAAACGCAGCCTCAAAGTGCTCGATTTTGAACTTAATCGCCAGATACTTGCCGATGGCGGACATTTGAGCCGTAGCCCACAAGCACTGGTCGATACGATTGCCATTTTGCTGCCAACAAAACTTTGCTTCATCCACAAAGGCCTGCCCATACCTCAAGCGTTAATTACGGCGATTGACAGAATTTTCCCGATGGTGCGTTTCTTCCTCCATGGCGATGGTGGCCTTGCCGGATTTAACGGTGTATCGGGGTTAAAAGTCGCTGACATCAAAATCCTCTTTGAGCATGATGAAACCAAAGGCAGGCCTTTCGCTTACGCGCCGCATTCCGGCTACCATCGGCTTGAAGCCAAACGCACAACCATTTTTGTCGATACCGGCACAGCACCCCCGGCAACTGTCAGCCACCGGGCGCATGCCAGTTGTCTGGCAATGGAACTCAGCGACGGGCCTCATCGAATAATTGTTAACTGCGGCGCAATGAGCGACGATAGCTCCCCGCTGTTTCAAGCCGCGCGCGCAACTGCCGCACACTCGGCACTTAGTATCAATGAACGCTCATCAATGCGAATGATCGCCCCCGGCAGGCTTGCACGTTTCATCGGCACACCGGTCATCGGCAAGCGTATTAATGTCGGCTCACGCCGCACCCGCTGCGATGAAGGAACCTTGCTCGAAAGCGGCCATGACGGCTATGTCGATCGCTATGGCCTGCGCCACGAACGTCGTATTTTTCTCAGCCACAGTGGTAACGAAGTCCGTGGCGAAGATCGCATCAACCGCATTCAACGCCACCGCAATCTCCTGATTAAAAACGCTCACGACACTTTTACGCTACGGTTTCACCTGCACCCCGATATCCAGCCAACGCCAACGCGCGATGGCCGTCAGGTGTTTTTGATACTGCCGGATAAAACCGGCTGGGTGTTTTCTCTCCTCAGCGGAAAAATCTCGATCGACGAAAGCATTTACCTGCTCGACAGGCCAATGCCGGCCAAAACCCGCCAACTGGTTATCCACGGCGAGGTGCATGATCAGGCAACATTGAAATGGTCATTTAAAAAAGTCAGCGCCGAACGCATCTCCAAAGAAGACGCCATGGCCAAAATCGAACAGGAAACCCGCCTGCCACTGGGTGATATCTGAAAATTTGGTATCGGTTGTTATTTGAGTTAATGTGGCCGCGAAGAGCATATCCCTGTGCCACAATTTGAGAATTCAATGACGCAATCTCCCGGATTTGACAAGGTATTTGGCATCGGCCTCAACAAGACCGGCACCACATCGCTGGACCATGCCCTGACCCAGCTTGGATACAGGGTTCACGGGCCGCAAAAAGATTTATTGAAAAAATGTTCACCCGGAAAAATTGCCGCACTTGATCCCATTGTCGCCACTTATGATGGTTTTCAGGACTGGCCGTGGCCGCTCTATTACCGGGAGATTTTCGAACGCTACGGTGAAGACACTAAATTTGTATTGACCATGCGTTCTTCGCCCGAACGCTGGTTTCAAAGTCAGGTCAACCACGCCATGACCCGGGCTTTGCGCAAAGGTGAGTGGGATACCTATGGGTTTTACCGGCCATTCGGGCGACAAAAACAATATTGCGATTTCTATCGCCAGCACAATGAAAATGTCAGAAGGTTTTTTAAGGACAATAACGCCGAACATCGATTACTGGAAATCTGTTTCGAGACCGACGACAGCTGGAACCTGCTGTGCGATTTTCTCGGGCTATCGATACCTCAACAACCCTTCCCGCGATCGAACCTGCACGATCAAAAAAGACATCGCGGCCGCCAGTGGATGAACGCTCTAATGCGTAAAATCTATGAGCCTCTGGTGAGCCCAAAATAATTTTACACAATCTCGACAAATTGACCGGTTCTATCGCTTAACAAAACATGCTATCGGGCAGGGGAATTTTTTCTTTAAACCAACGGTGTATTTTCCCTATGACCACGCGCCTTATCCGCCGCGCCCTGTTATCCGTTTCTGACAAGACCGGCCTGATTGAATTTGCTCAAACACTTGTTGAATTTGATATTGAACTGGTCTCAACCGGTGGCACAGCAGCGGCACTCGCCCAAGCCGGATTGCCGGTGCGTGATGTATCGGAATTGACCGGGTTTCCCGAAATGATGGATGGCCGCGTCAAAACCCTCCATCCAATTGTCCATGGCGGGCTTTTGTCGGTGCGCGATAATCCACAGCACCAACAGGCGCAAGCCGATCATAATATCGGTGACATCGATTTACTGGTGGTCAACCTCTATCCCTTTGAAGCAACTGTTGCCAAAGGGGCCGACCGCGCCACCTGTATTGAAAACATCGATATTGGCGGCCCGGCGATGATCCGCTCTGCGGCCAAAAACCACCGTGATGTTACCGTCATTGTTGATGTTGCCGATTATGACAACGTTTTAGCTGACCTCAAACAAAACAAGGGGGCAACCTCTTATGAACTGCGTCAGGAACTTGCCGCCACGGCTTATGCGCGCACAGCGGCCTATGACACCGCCATTTCAACCTGGTTTGCGCAAGATCTGAAAATTAAATCACCCCGGCGCCAAAGCTTTACCGGAACACTGGTGCAAAACCTGCGCTATGGCGAAAACCCGCATCAAGACGCACAATTTTACCATGGTGGCATAGCGCGTGAAGGCGTTGCCACCGCCCAACAGATTCAGGGCAAGGAACTCAGCTTCAACAATATCAACGATACTGATGCAGCTTTTGAATGTGTAAGTGAATTTAACGCCAAGACCCACGCCGCCATCGCCATCATAAAACACGCCAACCCTTGTGGTGTTGCACTGGGCGATACATTGATCGATGCCTATCGCTCTGCCCTGCGCTGTGACCCCACCAGCGCCTTTGGCGGCATTGTCGCTCTCAACCGCGCTATCGATGCCTCAACAGCCGAAGAAATCGTGAAAATCTTTACCGAAGTCATTATCGCCCCCGGCGCTGATGAAGATGCCCTTGCGATTATTGCCGCGAAGAAAAATCTGCGCCTGCTGCTGACCCACAACCTTGCTGACCCCACAGCTGCAGGGGTTAATGTGCGCTCGGTTGCCGGTGGTTATCTGGTCCAGTCGCGCGATGCCGGTATTGTTGATGCCCGAGACCTCAAGGTAGTGACAAAGCGCGCTCCAACTCAAACAGAGCTGGCCGATATGACCTTCGCCTTCAAGGTCGCCAAACATGTCAAATCAAATGCCATCATCTATGTCAAAGACCTCGCCACGGTTGGCATAGGGGCGGGACAGATGAGCCGGGTTGATTCCGCTCGCATCGCCGCCCACAAGGCCGCAGATGCAGCTTATGCCGATAATCTCCCCGACAGTCTCGCCAAAGGATCAGTGGTTGCGTCCGATGCCTTCTTTCCGTTTGCCGATGGCTTGTTGACCGCCATCGAAGCCGGAGCCACCGCGGTTATTCAACCCGGCGGTTCCATGCGTGATGATGAAGTGATAGCTGCCGCAGATGACGCCGGAATTGCCATGGTCTTTACTGGAATGCGTCACTTCAGACACTAAAATCTGTAACTTATTTGGCCCAGCGGCGGTGGACCCATAACCATTGTTCCGGGTATTCACGCACCCAGTCTTCAACCACCTGAGTGACTGCGATGACGGTTTGTCTGGCGTCAATTCGTCCTTCAGCGTCCCGGGGCAGATTGATTTCATCGGTGATTTCCAAACGGAACCGCCCCTCAGGCAATCGAATGACACGCGCACCATGGACGGCACAATCAAATTCACGCGCCAGCTTGCCAATCAGCGGATTGGTCTTGGCGGGATGGCCAAAAAAAGGAATTTCTATATTGCTGCGCGATCTGAGTTTGTGATCAACAAGAATGCCGAGGCGGCCGCCGTTTTCGAGAACAGACATCATTCTCAATGCCGAACCCGGACCTGAAGGTATCAGCTCACCCATCATTTTTGATCGTATCTGCAAAATGCGTTTTGCAATAAACGGATTATTTGGCGTGCGGTAAAGTGCTGCGATGTCGAGCCCATAGTCTTTGGCACCAATCGGCAGCAACTCCCAATTGGCCAGGTGGCCGGTGAAGATGATGGCGGGTCTTTTTTCCTCATTCAGTTTTTTGAAATTTTCCGCACCCGTTATTTCAATCCTGCCAGTATCAGGGTTGTCATGGTCGTAGTCAAAAAGCGTATCGAGATAAATATATTCAATCGACGTCCGCGCCAGATTATCCCACATCCCGGAAAGGATTTGCCGTCGCTCAGCTTTGGTCTTTTCTGGAAAGGCCAATTCGAGATTTTTCATGGCGGTACGATGGCGCGGCAGCACCGGCCCCATATTGCGCAAGACAGCGGCCACAGATCCGGTTGCATATTCCACAGGAATCAACCGAAATATAAAGAACAAAGCCAACACGAGCTGGGCTTGCAGCCACCATATGACGGTACGGGGTCCGCGCAGGTATTTGCGGTTCCTTTTAAGAAATGCGGACATGATTATAACGTAACGATGATTTTGCCGAAAACCTTGCGATCTTCCAGACGTTGCAGGCCGATCTCAATCTCGTCGAGACTGATACATGTATCGATTACCGGGGCTATGGTCTTATCGGCCATCTTGTCGAGCACGGTTTTGATATTACCGAGAGTGCAGCCAAAACTGCCAAAAATGCGCAACTGCTGCTGAAACAGCTGATGCAGGTTCATCTCCGCCATAATGCCCGTGGTTGAGCCGCAGGTAACCAGTCGCCCGCCTCTTTTGAGCACAAACATACTGCCCGCCCAAGTATCAACGCCCACGTGTTCAAAAACAACATCAATGCCTTTTTTCTTTGTCAGCTTTCTGATGACACCTTCAAAGCGGTCCTCTTTGTAGTTGATAACGTGGTCCGCACCCAGTTTCAGAGCCGCTTCGGTTTTTTCGTCGCTGCCCACCGTGGTAATCACCGTGGCACCAATGGATTTCGCCATTTGAATGGCAGCTGAACCGATACCGCTGCCACCGGCATGAACTAATATAATCTCGCCATCTTTCAGCTTGGCATTATCAAACAACATATGCTCAACGCAACCAAACGTAACCGGTGCGCACGCTGCTGCAATAACATCAACGCCGCTAGGTGCACCAACCACCAGGCGGGCAGGAATATTTATCAATTCCTGGGCAAAGCCATCAATATGAAACCCGTAAATACCTTGCACATCTTCGCAAAAATTATCCCGCCCCTCAACGCAACCAGCACAGGTTCCGCAGGTTTTTGCACCGTACAAAGAGACGATTTGCCCCTCGGACAACCCGGTCACACTCTTACCGCAGGCAACAATTTCCCCGGCAGCTTCCGCCCCGGCGACAATCGGTAGCTTACGCTTGGCAAAGGCCATGCCGCGCCAGCCCCAGACATCAATATGATTGAGCGCAACAGCGCGCAGGCGCACCTGAACCTCATCATCTGCCGGCGCACCGGGCGCATCAACCTCAATCACGCCCACATCACGAGCCCCTTTGATTACCAGTGCGCGCATCAACGTTTTCCTCCAAGACCGGCCATCAGCCCGCCATCTATCGGCAGCAGGCTTCCGGTTACGTAAGCAGCTTCTGGTGACAACAGATATCGCACCAGCCCGGCAA
>CAZJUF010000116.1:0-8894 GCA_964549055.1 uncultured Hyphomicrobiales bacterium
CACCCACCGGGTCCACACAACCCATGACCACATCGTCTATGGCGGATGTGTCCAGTTGATTGCGCGATTTGATCGCCCTCAACGTTTGGGTGGCAAGCTCAAGCGCTGTCACTTCATGCAAACCGCCATCCTTTTTGCCGCGCCCGCGCGGGGTGCGCACCGCATCGTAAATATAACAGTCCGTCATTGTGGTTGGGCCTCTCTGTATTAAAATGCTTCCGGTGCCATCGACATCATGGTGTCAGCTCCGCTTTCGATACGCGCAAGATGGGCTGAAGTCTCCGGCATCAAACGTTGCATGAAATGATGGGCGGTGATGATCTTGTTTTTCATAAAGTCGGTATTGCCTTCGCTCAAATCAAGTCTCTCTTGCGCACTTTCCGCCATTTGCAACCACATCAATCCTAATACCACCAGACCAAACAGGTGCATGTAATCGGTTGAACCCGCACCGGCATTGTCCGGGTTGCTCAACCCGTTTGCCATAAACCACATGGTGGCTTTTTCGAGATCTTCGCGGCCTTTTTTTAGTGGTCCATAGACAAAGTTCAAATCATCATTGTCTTTGATGCGGGCAAGGTTTTCATCAATTTCCTTGAAGAAACCCATCAAAGCGCGGCCACCATGGCGCGGCAGCTTGCGGCCAACCAGATCAAGCGCCTGAACGCCGTTGGCGCCTTCGTAAATCATGGCAATACGGGCATCGCGAACAAATTGCTCCATGCCTGATTCGCGAATGTAGCCATGCCCGCCAAACACCTGTTGGGCAGCAACGGTGTTTTGAAAGCCTGTGTCTGTCAACACGCCTTTGATCACCGGCATTAATAATTCCATGTGATCATCGGCTGCGGTGCGGGCCTCCTCATCTTCACCCCAGCGCGCCACATCGGCCTTGATGGCACTCCACAGAATGAAGGCGCGCGCGGCTTCATTGAATGATTTAATATTGAGAAGTGTGCGGCGGATATCGGGGTGGACGATGATCGGATCGGCGGGCTTGTCGGGAAATTTAGCCCCGGTTAACGAGCGGCCCTGCAAGCGGTCTTTGGCGTACTCAACGGCATTCTGGTAAGCGACTTCCGATGCTGCCAGTCCCTGGATACCCACACCCAGCCGCGCTTCATTCATCATGGTGAACATGGCGCGCATGCCTTTGTGTTCCTCACCAATGAGCCAGCCGGTGGCATCATCATAATTCATGACGCAGGTTGAATTGCCGTGGATGCCCATTTTTTCTTCAACCGCACCGCAAGCGACATTGTTGTTTTCACCCACGGTGCCATCTTCGGCGATGACATTGCGCGGAACAACAAACAATGAGATGCCCTTGATGCCATCGACAGCGCCTTCAATGCGGGCCAGAACCAGATGAATGATGTTTTCGGTTAGGTCGTGTTCACCGGCGGAAATAAATATTTTCGTACCCGTAATCTTGTATGAACCATCGCCTTGAACTTGCGCTTTGGTGCGCATCAATCCCAGATCGGTACCGCAATGACTCTCGGTAAGGTTCATGGTTCCCGACCACTGACCCGAAACCAGTTTGGGCAGGTAGGTTGCCTTTTGTTCATCCGAGCCATGTTTGAAAATTGCCGTATAAGCACCATGGGTAAGGCCCGGATACATGGCGAATGCCATGTTGGCTGATGAGGCAAATTCATTGACGATCGCACCGATCACCTGGGGCAAACCCTGACCGCCATATTCGCGATCAGCGCTGAGACCGCCCCAGCCGTTTTCGACAAATTGCCCGTAAGCCTGATCAAAACCCTTGGGCGTTGTAACCTTGCCATTGTCAAAACCACAGCCTTCTTGATCGCCGATCTGATTAAGGGGTTGCATCACTTCTTCGGCAAACTTTCCAGCTTCGGCAACAATCGCCGAAACCAGATCAGGGGTGGCGTCGCTAAAGCTGCCAAGAGTGCTATAGCGCTCCAGCTTCAACACATCATTGAGAAGAAATTCCACATCCGTAATCGGGGCTTTGTAGGTAGGCATGGCGGTGGCCTTTTCATCGGTTTATATGTAGCAGACAGCAAACAATATCCAGAGCGGGCAAGCCTTGATCTGGATCACGATCCGGGGTCAAGCATGCCTTCAACGATCTGACAGGTGCGGTTGAGGTCCACAATGGCTTCCTCGACATCGATCTTCTGGCGCTCGAGGTCATCAATGCGCTCCTTAAATCGCTTGAGGCTGACCCGAAGCTGGGTGGCTTGTCCGTCTTTCAAATCATACAAATCCAGCATTTCCTTGATGTCGGTTAAGGAAAATCCTACGCGCTTGCCCTGTAAAATAAGTTTGAGGCGGGCGCGATCACGCCGCGAATACAATCTGGTCTGACCGCGCCGCCGGGGTTCAAGCAGCCCTCTGGTCTCGTAAAACCGCAACGTTCTGGTGGTGAGTTCGAACTCGGAAGACAGGTCAGAAATTGTAAAAATCTGGGGAACAATCCCGGCTATTTCAGCGCTTTGATTCATGGGATACCCTTTCATTCAGGATCACTTCAATTGCACCTGAATCATGGATAAATAACCTTACCCTAACGTTAACGTCAATTTAAGGCCGAAATATGGGTTCGAAATGCCTTTTTTTGGCAATGTTTTCCACTAATCGGCAAAAACCTTAATGAAATCGAAAGACTGTTAACCAAATATTTACCATGAACGGCGGATTCTCCAGTTTGATAAGTAAAATTCGGTTTTTGCCGACCGACAGCCGCGTATCCGTCGGAAATCTGGTCACCGGGTTACGAAGCAGCAAGCCTGTTTTGAACTTTAAAATACCGATCAGGTAACGATTTAGGAGCGATGGAGCAAGAATGAAACCTGGTAATCCGTGGAGCGTCAAAGGAATTCAGCCGGCGACCCGTCAGGCCGCCAAAGAGGCTGCCCGACGCCATGGCATGACTTTGGGGCAATGGCTCAACCATGTGATTTTGGACGGCAGCGGCGAGCCGGCAGATTTATATGACGAGCAACCACAACCAGGGCGGAGACAAGAAGCCAACACGCCAAAGCTGGCGACGGCATCAGCTTCCAAATCGCACCACCTTCAGGAAAAAATAGAAGATATCGCCGCCAGGCTTGATACGGTTTTTGACCGGTCATCAAATAAAGTGGATCTGGATCAATGGGAAGCCGATCATCCGCGTTCACGCGGATGGAGCGATCTTGCCGTCAGAACCGTTACGCGCCAGGAGCGAACACGCGAAGCCCGGGAACACGAGCCCGCGCCAGAACGCTTTGCATCCAGAAAACCCGATGTTCTTGATGACAGATTAACAGCTCTGGCCGGCAGGCTGGACAGCATTGTCGAGGCCAGGGAGGCATCGAAATCACAATCAGATCAAGGTTTGAATGAAGTTGAAGCAGCGCTTCGAAAAGTGATCAAACATATCGAAAACAGTGATCGCCAGAATTCGGATGTTATGAAAAGCATTCAGGCGCGTCTGTCTGAATTAAGTTCGCGCACGGCAGCGTCAAACGATGATGTTGTGCTGCAACTTTCCGGCACGGTCGGCGACATGGAGCGGCGCCTTGCACAACTGTCACAGCGGGTTTTGCACACAGAGGCCAGTACAGAGGAAATTCCTGGTTTCGAAGAACAGATCAACATACTGAATGATCGTCTTGATAGATCGCTTAACCGCGAGATCAATCCACAAATCCAGGCTCTTGAAGAACGCACCAGCCAGCTCAATGCCCAGCTTGACGATGTTCTGCAAACAACCCGTGCGCCGGCGACCAATGATCAATATGAGGTCCGGTTTGAAGAAATATCCAAACAACTAAAGGCCACCGAACAACAACACTTAAGGCTCTCGGCTTTGGAAGACAGCGTCAACCAGCTGTTTGACGCTGTCGAGCAGGACCGGAATGCGGCACGTGAGAACACCTTGCATTCCAGTCAAAAAGCTATTCAGACCATGGAAACCATGGTGGATCAGGCGGCTCAAAAAGCGGTTGAAAATGCCGCCCAGCGATCGGCTGAACATGTGGCTGCCATTATGGCTGATGACGGGCTGAACAAGAAAGAAATTTCAGCGTCTATTGCCGAGCTGCGCGACGAAATGCACAAGTTGCAGGAAACCACCGTAACAGCTGCGCGGCGCAGCGCCGAAGAAGCAATATCCGCCGGGGCGGGCAATCAGCCAACCGGCAACATGGCTGAGCCGGTGAAGGCTTTGAGGCAAAAATTTGATCAGTTTCAGGATTCTTCCAGGAATGCGGAGCTGCAAAATCAGGACACACTTGAGGCCGTCCACGATACGCTTGAAAAAGTTGTTGAACGACTGGTCACCCTGGAAACATCACCACTGGAGACGGAGAACCTGTCAGCGTCGGAAAAGATTGCTGGTCTTACAGGGATGGATGTTGAAGACGATCTGGAAACAGATATTGACACGACCCCTTACGAGCCCGTCTCATCCTTGCAACATGAAAAGCGCATTGATCCATTCTTTGGCGAAGCGGATGGCGAGACAGGCACACCTGAAAAAGCAGGAGGCGAGCGCTCTGCCCCGGCACTCAATCAAAACTACCTGGAGGCTGCTCGCCGGGCAGCTCAGGCCGCTTCATTAAGCCCCAGAAATCTGGCCAGTGATGGCGAGAGGGAAAAGGCTGATGAGAAAGAGGGCGCGCACGCCAAAAACAGCTTCCTCGCCATGGCCACTGAAAGTAATAAAAAACGCAAAACATTACTGTTGGCAGCCGCCGCTGTGCTGTTGGTTATTGGCGCATTGTCAGCGGCAAGGCTCATCGGTGACAGTGCACCGAATACTGCAAACTCTTCAGCCAGCACCCCGGCAGCCACCATTTCCAGGGACAAGCTGACAGATAACGCGCCTAAGAAAAACCGTCAAACACCTGAAGACAACACGGCGAAATCTCCCAAGGTCACCAAACCTGCCATCGCTCCGGTGTCGCAAAATACTTCGCGACCGGCAGCCAGCGCGCCGAGGCCACCTAAGATTGTAACTTCAGCGGCAACTCTTAGTGAATTAACCGGAGCCAAACAGAAAAAACGGCAGCGAAGTTCAGTCAAGGTGGCACGATTGAATGCAGCGGCATCGTCTGGACCAGCGGTTTTAAATGATGCCATGGCAGCCCAGCCCATGGAGGCATTGCCGCCTGAGGCAATTGGACCGACAGCATTGCGTCGCGCGGCCGCGTTAGGCAATGCAACCGCGCAGTTTGAAATTGCCAACCGTTACACCACCGGAAAACTGGTTTCGCAAAATTTTGGCGCGGCGATTTCCTGGTATCAAAAAGCTGCCGCACAAGGCCTTGCACCGGCACAATATATCCTCGGTACTTTTTACGAAAAAGGCCGTGGCGTGGCAAAAGATAGAACCGCTGCACGCATCTGGTATGAACGCGCGGCCATGAAAGGCAACCTCAAGGCCATACATAATCTCGCTGTTATCTATGCCGATGGCGGCAATGGCAAACCTGATTTCGCCAAGGCCGGAGTTTGGTTTCGCAAAGCCGCTGAACTTGGTCTCGCCGACAGCCAGTTCAATCTGGCCATCCTTCATGATCGCGGTCTGGGTGTTGCCAAAGATTCCTCAAAGGCATATTTCTGGTTTCAAATCGCCGCCAACCAGGGTGACGCCGATGCCAGGGCGCGGGCCGAGGTTATTGAAAAGCGCATGAGCGCTGACGAGATTGCCCGAACAAAACTTTTGATCAATAACTGGCGTCCGGCATCCCTAAGCCAAAAAGCCAACGAGGTGGTTCTTCCCGCCGATGGCTGGCAGCGTTCGGTTAAAACTGCACGGCTTGGTAGTGATGTTGCCTTCAACCAAAAGCAACTTGTCATTCTGGCTCAGGGATATTTATCCAGGCTTGGTTTCAATCCGGGACCTGCCGATGGAGTTATGGGAACGCAGACGCGCCAAGCCATCGAGGATTTTCAGCAACAACATCAACTCCCGGTCTCCGGCTATGTAGACCCCACTTTGGTGAGCAAACTTAAAGCTGCCACGGGATAATTTTATCCAACAAGATTACTCAAAAAACAAAATCAGACCTTTATAAATGGATCTGATCTGAAAAATCGGGAATGACACATTGACAGCGCCGGTTTGCGAGCGTTTAAGATGAATTTTTAGCTGTTTCGAAAAACGCTGCGCGGGACGGAGCCTTTCGAAAGCCTATTTTAGAGCCCAAGCTGACACATGCAAATATATCTCCCTATTGCGGAATTGTCCGTAAATGTATTCATGATTCTTGCCATGGGCGGGGCCGTGGGCTTTTTGTCCGGCATGTTTGGTGTCGGCGGTGGCTTCCTGCTGACACCCTTGTTGATATTTTCGGGAATTCCCCCGGCGGTGGCCATAGCTTCGGGAGCCAATCAGGTTATTGGAGCCTCCCTGTCAGGAGCACTGTTTCATTGGCAAAGGCGCGCCATTGATATCAAAATGGGCCTGATACTTCTGGCCGGCGGTGTTGTCGGGTCCTTTATCGGCGTGTGGATTTTTGCGCTGCTCAAACAACTGGGACAGACCGACCTGCTGATTTCGCTGTCTTACGTGGTTTTTCTGGGGTCCATCGGTTCCCTGATGCTGATTGAAAGCGTGCGAGCCATTCACCGGGCCAAAAAAGGCCAGCGCATCAGTTTGAAAAAGTCGGGGCAACATAGCTGGATACATGGCCTGCCGTTTAAGATGCGGTTCAAAAGTTCCAAACTATACATCTCCGCCATTCCACCTGTACTTATAGGTATGGCCGTTGGAATTCTGGCTGCTATCATGGGTGTTGGCGGTGGATTTATTATGGTCCCGGCGATGATCTACATTTTACGCATGCCCACTAATGTGGTTGTGGGAACCTCGCTGTTTCAAATCATTTTTGTCGCCGGTCTGGTGACCATTCTCCATGCATCCGAAAACCAGACTGTGGATTTTGTTCTGGCCATGCTGTTGTTGGCCAGTGGCGTGGTTGGTGCACAATTTGGTGCCCAGGCGGGACGTCATCTCAAAGCAGAACAATTGCGCGCATTGTTAGGGATTATGGTGCTTGGGGTTGCGCTTAGACTGGCAGTCGATCTGTTGATAGAGCCTGAGGAATTATACTCATTGTCCAGCACCTTGACCACAGCCAAGTAAGGCAAGAGTTTTTTCGAATACACTGTAATGATTTTTCTTTTATATTGCGGGGCGTGACGTGTTCAAATAGTTGCGTTTTACACATTGACATCGCTGGTTTGCCAGCGTTTAAGATATAGGCTCAACCATTTTGAAAAACATCTGAATTCAGGCGTCTTTTCAATTACCTATTACCTGGCCTTATCAGGCACTGTTTGGGCTGACGGATGCAAATATATCTGCCGATCGCGGAATTGTCTGTAAACATTTTCATGATCCTTGCCATGGGCGGGGCTGTCGGATTTCTGTCCGGCATGTTTGGCGTTGGCGGCGGCTTCCTGATGACACCATTGTTAATTTTTTCCGGCATTCCTCCAGCGGTCGCGGTTGCTTCTGAAGCCAACCAGGTTGTCGCCGCCTCCATGTCGGGGGCGCTGTTCCACTGGCGCAAGCGTGCGGTTGATATAAAAATGGGACTGGTGTTGCTCGGTGGCGGGGTGATCGGATCCTTCATCGGTGTGTGGATTTTCGGGTTGCTGAAAAAACTTGGCCAGGTCGATCTTTTGATCTCGCTGTCATATGTGGTCTTCCTTGGCACTATCGGTGCCTTGATGTTAATCGAAAGCCTGCGCGCCATTCGCCGGGCGCAAAAGGGCGAACGCGTCGGGTTTAAAAAACCGGGGCAGCATAACTGGATACACGGGCTGCCGCTGAAAATGCGGTTTAAAAGCTCGAAGCTGTATATCTCGGCTATCCCGCCGGTGCTGATTGGCGTGGCGGTTGGAATACTCGCGGCAATCATGGGCGTGGGCGGTGGCTTCATTATGGTCCCGGCGATGATTTACCTGTTGCGCATGCCCACCAATGTGGTGGTGGGAACATCGCTGTTTCAGATTATTTTTGTGACCGCTCTGGTGACGGTTCTGCATGCAACCGAAAACCAGACTGTAGATTTTGTTCTGGCGATGCTGCTGTTGGCTGGCGGGGTGATTGGTGCACAATTTGGTGCCAAAGCCGGTCAGCGCCTCAAGGCTGAGCAATTGCGCGCACTGTTGGCTATTATGGTGCTTGGGGTTGCCCTGCGGCTGGCGCTTGATCTATTGATAGAGCCAAATGATTTATTCTCAATCACCAGCATTGCGGCGGGTCAATAAGATGCAGTACTCGTCCTCATCAAATCAATCGGCATTCAGGCTTTTTGCGGTTTTGTGTCTGGCTTTATTTTTACCAAGACAGGCTGATGCCCAGCAATTGGTGACCGATATTTCCGATCCGTTGATCAAGGTCGAATCTACCTTCACCGGAGCCGAGATATTGTTGTTTGGCGCGGTTGAAGCAGAAAACATGTTTGTCAGAGCGCTTGCCAAAGATGTGGTGGTGGTGGTGCGCGGCCCGAGCGAGGATATTACCGCGCGACGCAAAGAAAAAATTGCCGGTATCTGGATGAACTACGGCTCGCAAACCTTCAAAGACATTCCGAGTTATTATGCTGTTGCCAGCACCCGCAACATCAGGGCCATTGCCGCGCCGGAAGTTTTGCAAAGATATCAGATCGGTTTTGAAAACCTGAAGTTTGTGCCTGGAAAAAATAAAAACCTTGCAGGCACAGACGAACTTGAGAAATTCAAAAAAGCCGTCATCAAAATCAAGAAGAAAGACAAGCTGTTTGTCGAAAGTTCAGGCGGTGTCCGGTTTTTGGGTAACACGCTTTTCAGGGCTTCAATAGAATTACCCGCAATTGTCACCGTG
Source organism: uncultured Hyphomicrobiales bacterium (assembly GCA_964549055.1). Taxonomy (GTDB): domain Bacteria; phylum Pseudomonadota; class Alphaproteobacteria; order Rhizobiales; family JAJFHR01; genus JAJFHR01. The sequence goes on from CAZJUF010000116.1 coordinate 8,840, forward strand.
GGCAGTTATTCCGCCGATGTATATCTGTTCCGCGATGGCAAGCTGGTCCACGTAC
>CAZJUF010000117.1:0-5030 GCA_964549055.1 uncultured Hyphomicrobiales bacterium
AAAATCCTATCACGATCCCTTCTCCCCTTGCGGGAGAAGGTGGCAGCGAAGCTGACGGATGAGGGGTTTTTGTGGGCGCGTGTAGTTCTGAATTAAATTAAGCGCGACGTGCTGTGGAATCACGTTTTCAGGTTCCTCTCAAACAGCGCGAACATGCGCTCCCAGTGGCGTTCACCGGCGGCTTTGTTGTAAGCCGGGCGTTGGGGGAAGGCAAAGCCGTGGTCGGTGCCGGGGTAAATTTCCATGCGGTAGTTAATCCCTGCTTTATCGAGCGCTGGGGGGATGGCCTCGAGCAAAGGTTCCGGCACGTAGACGTCGGTTTGGGCGAACGCCAGATAGACCTCGCCGGTAATTTTATGGGCGTAAAGATGGGGTGAGTTGTCCTCGTCGGTCATAATGCCAACGCCGTAATAAGAGGCTATGGCGGCGAAATTTTGCGGGTAGCTTGCGGCCACAGACATGACAATGCGCCCGCTCATGCAATAGCCGACACATCCCACCTTGCCCGGTGCTGCTGCGGCATCACCGGCAATAAAATCCAACATGGGTTTTGTATCGGCAACCACGCGCTCGCTGGTGGTTTCGTTCATGATTTTGAACATGTTTTGAAGGTGCGCGTCATCACTTCTGATGCGAGCGAGATCAAAGCCGTAATTCCCCTCGCGTCCGGTGCGGTAATAGAGGTTGGGCAAAATGACATAATAACCGACGGTGCCAATGCGCCGCGCCATATCGCGCAATTCCTCGCGGATACCCGGTGCGTCCATATACATGATGATGGCCGGGAACGGTCCGCCTTCTTCGGGGTGGCAGACAAAGGCATCCATGATGCCATCGTCCGTGGTGATTTCGACTTCAAATTCCTGCATTTTGTTACTTTCTATTTTTCAGATAATTTTCCACCATCTCAGGTGCGCTGCCGAGATAATTTGCGGGATTGACCAGTTCAGCCAATCGCAGCGGTTCAACGATACCTGAAATTTCCGCATGGTTTTCCAGGGCTTCCAGAAACGGTTTTCCGGTTTTCAGGCTCTCGCGGCAACATTCATAGACCGCATCATGCGCAACCTGACGGCCCAGAGTAGGTGCTAACCCCATCATCACCGCTTCAGCGACGATCAGCCCGCCTGACATATCAAGGTTACGGCGCATGGTCTTTTCATGAACTTCGAGGCCGGACAATAATTCTTTTGCCGCATTCAAAGCCCCTGAAGCCGACAGGAAAGCCGTAGATACCGCCACCCATTCCACATGCCACTGACCGGTGGCGCGTTCATGGTCCTGCACCAGCGCATCGAGCATCAGGGAATGTTGTTCACGTACAATTTTTGCCGCCGCCAATATCAGTTCAGATGATATGGGGTTGCGTTTTTGCGGCATTGTCGAGCTTGCCCCCCTGCCCTCAACATAAGGCTCAAAGACTTCGCCAACTTCTGTTTGCATCATCAACATAATATCATAAGCAACCTTGCCCAGACTGGAACAGATCAGCGCCAGAATACCGGTAACTTCAGCAAAGCTGTCGCGGGCACCATGCCAGGTCATTGACGGGACACCCAGCCCCAATTCCTCCATCAATGCCGCCTGCACCACCAGACCATCAACGCCCAGTGAGGCAAGTGTGCCAACAGCACCGGCAAACTCGCCCACAAACACCCGTGCTTTAAGCTGGTTCAGCCGGTCCCGGTGACGATCAATGGAAGATAACCATCCGGCGCATTTATAGCCGAAGGTAATTGGCAAGGCATGTTGCAGGTGCGTGCGCCCTGCCATTGCTGTGGTTTTATGGTGTTGCGCCAAATATGCCAGATGACCGGCAATTGCATCAAGGTCGGCTTCAACCAAAGCAATTGCCGCTTTGATCTGTAATACGTCGGCGGTGTCCATGATATCCTGGGTTGTCGCGCCCCAGTGACAATATTGACCAAGATTGCCCTTGGGCCAGGATGAAAGCTGCTCGACCAGCGGCAATATGGGATAGCCGACAATCTGGGTGCGCTCGGACAGGGTTTGCCAGTCAATGCGGTTGATATCGGCGCTCTCACTAATCGCTGTTGCAGCCTCTGCGGGGATAATGCCCAGTCGCGCCTGCACCTGTGCCAATGCCACCTCAACATCAAGGTAACGCTGGACAATGGCTTCATCCGAAAACAGGCTGTTCATTTGAGCTGTTGAGAACATTTCTCCATAGAGCTTGGATCCAAAAACGAGCGACGGCATAGGGGTAATAACCTTTTTTCAAATTTCGGGAGAACGGGCAGGCAAGATCAGATTACCGTCCGCTATTTTGGTGGCAACTCCACCGATTTGCAATCGGGTGATTTGACCATCTTTGATGGCAACTGACGAGAGGATGGAACTTGGGCGTTTGATTTCGAGACCCTGTTCGGCTTTGATATTGATCTTCTCCAGCCCGTTTTCCTTTACCAACCTATGACGAATTAAATAGCTGGTCAAAGCGGCGTTGGTGGTACCAGCGGCGGCTGATTCAGGTACACCCACCGCCGGGCAAAAATCCCGCACATGGATATGATGATCTGGCAGTTCCGCCCCCAGACAAAAACACGCTATGGTTTCAAACCCGTTGTTTTCACAAAATTCCTTAATCCCGGGAAAATCAGGAACTATCGAGCGCATGGTTGAAAGGTTTTTAACCGGGACTACTAAATGGATAAAATCCCCGCTGGCTGTTTCCATTGGCAGGTTGTTGTCAAAACTTTCCTCAACCAGCCCCAGGAGGTCCGCCAGCTTATTCTTGTCAAACCTGTCCTGACGAAATTCCGGGATACTTATATCCAGCATGACCACAGGACGGCCATCGCGGCGGCGGTGAATTTCAACAGATGTTTTCGTGGTTGGCAGATCAAGACTGACATTGATGCAGTCGCTGCCCTGCCAGTCAAACATCCCGGCTTCAAGCATATGTGTCATCAAACAAATAGTACCATGACCGCACATGGGATATTCACGTTTGGTGGACTGAAACCGGGCCGAGACTGAATTTTCGCTATAGGCGCTGACGAAGCAGGTGGCGGGTAAGGCAAACTCTTTTGCGATCTGCAAACGAACATCCGCATCAATCGCGGCGGCATTAAAGATGACCGCAGCCTGACTGCCACCAAAGGGAATATCAGAAAACGCGTCATAGAGTGCAAACGGGTATGTATTCATGCTCTTGGGTTCTGTCTTGCTTATACGGTAGCCTTTGAAAATAAGTTGACCAGGAGCACCTGTTTTTAATCCCCGCGAAAGCCCTTGGCGAGTACGTAGGTTTCGGCTGAGTCAGCGCGGCTGGCTTTGGGCTTTACGTGTTTGACCACTTCAAAGCGCTGCTTCATTTTGGTCAGCAATTGTTTTTCCGTGCCGCCCTGCAATACCTTGGCACAAAAATGCCCGCCCGGCGTTAGCATTTCATAGGCCAGTTCCAGCGCGATCTCGCACAGGGCCATGATTTTGATGTGGTCCGTTCGTTTGTGGCCGGTGGCCGGAGCTGCCATATCGGACAGCACCACATCAACCGTACCACCAATGGCCTTTTTGATGATGTCGGGAGCATTGTTGTCGAGAAAGTCCAGCTGGATGAAATCCACACCGGCAATGGGTTCCATCTCGTTAATGTCGATACTGACTATTTTGCCGTTGATGGGCGCGCCTATGCGTTGGGCGGCCACCTGGCTCCAGCCGCCTGGTGTCGCGCCGAGATCAACCACACGAGCACCCGGTTTAAACAATTGGTGGGCGTCATCGATCTCAATAATCTTGTAAGCCGCACGCGAGCGATAGCCGTCTCTTTTGGCCGCCGACACGTAAGGATCATTAAGCTGGCGTTGCAGCCATCTGGTTGAGGAAATCTTGCGGTATTTGGCGGTCTTAACCCGGACGGAAAGATCACGGGCACCGCGTCCGGGTCCGTCTTCACCACCGCTTTGTCTTTTTTTGCTCACGAAACTTATGACCTGTTTTGAGTGTTTTCAGATTGAGAATTTGATTTTTGCGACCTGTTCGAACGCTTGCGGCGGCGGCGAAAAGGTCCGCGGCGGGGATTGCCGCTGGGGTGCGAACAATCCATGCCGAAAGTTTCATCCTGACACATCAAGGTGGTAAGGATGCCTTCACGCAATCCGCGATCCGCCACCCGCACGCGTTCGCATGGCCATTGCAGGCGAACCGCTTCAAGGATAGCACATCCAGCCAGCACCAGATCAGCGCGGTCGGCACCAATACAAGGACACTCCTTGCGCGCTTCAAACGGCATGTCCAAAAGCCGTTTGTTTACGGCTGCCACGTCTTCGCCTGACAACCAGCAGCCATCAACCTTTGAGCGGTCATAACGCGGTAAATCGAGATGAATACCGGCGATGGTTGTCACCGTACCTGAGGTGCCAAGCATATGGGCGTTATGGCGCTTGAGTTCGCAGGAAATCTGGAACTCATCTTCAAATTTTTGCAGATAAGGTGTCACATATTCAATCATGGCAGTGAATTCGCGCTGATTTATCTGAATGCCGCCAAATTTTTCCGCCAGCGTCACCACACCGACAGGGATGGAGGTCCAGCTCAGGATTTCATAGTCACAGCCCTTGTGCGCCAGCCACATGATTTCGGACGATCCACCGCCAATATCGAACACCAGTGCGCGCTGACTTTGCGGACACAATAGTGCGGCACATCCAGCAACGGCCAATTGCGCCTCGGTTTTTCGATCAATAATCTCAATATTCAATCCGGTTTCACTTTTTACCCGGTCTATAAACTGTTTACCGTTTTGGGCAATTCGACAGGCTTCTGTAGCGATCAAACGCGAACGCTCAACGCCGCGCCGGATCATTTTATCCGTGCAGATTTTTAACGCGGCAATGGCGCGAACTTCCGCTTCATCGCTTATATTGCCGGAATGCGTCAGCCCCTCACCCAGACGCACGATGCGCGAAAAGGCATCAATCACCCGAAAACCGGTGTGGCGATTGGGATTGGCAACCAGCAGGCGGCAATTGTTGGTGCCGAGATCAAGGGCTGCATAGACACGCGGG
>CAZJUF010000117.1:5130-8881 GCA_964549055.1 uncultured Hyphomicrobiales bacterium
TTTTTCAACGCTGCCAGCGCCTTTTGCAACAATCGGTTTACTCACGGTCCAACCTGCCAGATCCGCCAATTCACACAACCCGTGTAAAATTGAAGCGGCGTATGGCTCCTGAAAATTCTAGTTGGGTCCAGTGTACACGTTATTTGTTAAATGGGAACTCGCGAATGTTCCAGCGATGCAAATGGCAAGATTTTCCTGAGTTTCAGGACAAAACACCGGACCGTTGTTATATGCAAGAACAGGCCAGCCAATGTCGGGTTCAGTGCTTTGAGCTTTCCTTTCACGCGGTAATTCGGTATTGGCTGTGGTGCAATTGCAGACAGTTTTGAGGTTTTATGAACGAACAACCACCGGCTGATAACGCAAGTGACCAGACCACCGCACCTGAAGAAAATCAATCCGATGATGTTGAGTTTTCAGTCTCCGGCGGGCTGGCGGCAACATTGGCAAAGTTTAATATCTCGCTGGCCATGACCTCTTATCAATCTGGTTTGCTGTACCTGATAGGCCGCAACAAGGACGGCGGTATCAATATCCATCAAACCGCCATGCCCAAACCGATGGGACTGAGCACTGGCGAACGTGGTGATTTAACCATGACGGCAGGATACCAGATCATGCGGTTTGAAAACGTCCTGCAACCGGGACAGGAAATCAATCATACGTTTGATGCGTGCTATGTGCCCAGAACCATCCATCTTACCGGCCAGCTTGATGCCCATGATGTGGGTATTGACGAGCAGGACCGCGCGGTGTTTGTCAACACGCGGTTTAACTGTCTGGCCGTGCCCTCAGCCCGGCATTCCTTCGAGATGGTGTGGAAGCCGGATTTTATCTCAGGCCTCGTTGATGAAGACCGCTGTCATCTCAATGGTATGGCGATGGAAGGTGGCAAGCCCCGGTATGTCACAGCCGTTTCGCGCTCGGATACTATTGATGGCTGGCGCGACCGCCGTGGCGATGGCGGGATTGTCATTGATGTGGAGAGCAACAAAATTGTCTGCGGTGGCCTGTCGATGCCGCATTCGCCGCGCATGCACAATGGTGAATTATGGCTGTTGAATGCCGGCACCGGCGAGCTTGGCACTATAGAGTTCGCAAAATCAGGTAAAGGCACGTTTAAGCCCAAGACCTTTTGCCCGGGCTTTTTGCGCGGCTTGAGTTTTCACGGAAATCTCGCCTTTGTCGGCCTGTCCAAACCGCGCTATAAACGCTTTGAGGGACTGGCACTTGACCAAAGGTTGAAAGACGCCGATTCCGAAGCCTGGTGCGGCATTCAGATCATTGACCTTGCCACCGGCACTTGCATCGACTGGTTTCGCATCGATGGCAAGATCGGCGAAATCTATGACGTGGAGATCCTGGCCAATGCCATCTGTCCGATGGCGGTGCCACCAATGTCGGATGAAGCCGCCAGCCTGATCACCTATGACGGTATGCCGGGGGTATCGGATGAGACCTCGGCGCAAGTAAAATAAAACGGTGCAGGACCTGCTTAGGCTTGCCAAGGCTGGAACGTCAGTATAGATACCCGGTTTTATGCCGGTTCCAATCCTGTATTACTGATGACTGGCCATACCTGCATCGCAGTCAAACTCACGAAAATCTTACAATCCTGCACTCGATTACTCATCGACAATCGGAATTTTTATAGTTAATAATGAGTTAATAACAAAAGAAGCCGGTTTGGGGATGGAAAACCGGTTCGTATGGGAATGTCGTGTTTATGGCAGGCAGCGGGGAGAGGTCGGGCAATTCTTTTGCTGAGCAGTTGAGCAATGGCTTGCTGCGCGGTGGGCGCTTGACCAAAATCAGGGGCCTGATTGCAAGTTACGCACCGTGTTCTGGTGCGCAATGCGTGATGGGTCCAACTCTGCTTTCCCCTTTTGGACGTCTGGCTTCAACACTTGGTTCATCGGTATCAATGCGGGCGCTGTCTGTGCGCGCCTTTGCCGTTACACTGGCCACTGCAGCCCCTCTGGCGCTGACGGTCACCGGTGCTCAGGCGGGCGTTTGTACGGAGACTTTTGCCGGTTCGGGTGTTTTTGTCTGTTCAGGTGCGGCCAATGCGGGCACTGATGTGACACAAGCCCCTACCCCGCCTGCCGGTGGTGCCCTTGATGTCTCAACGGTTCCCGGCTTTGGTATCGACGTCACCACACCGGGTAACGATGCCATATTTCTGATCAACTCTGTCGGTGACACCAACATCACCTTTAGCGACAACAACGCCTCTGCCATTACCGGTAATGGTGATGGCATTGTGGCGCGCAATAGTGGCACCGGGTTTACCTCGATAACAACCACCGGTGCGGTAACCGGCACGACTGACAACGGTATAATTGTCACGAACTTCACCGCAGCGACCGACCTGACAATTAATGCGCAAGGTGCGGTGAGCGGTGGCGATCTGGGTATTTTTGTCCGCAACCGAGGCTCTGGTGCCTTGTCCGTCACCACCCGGGCGGTTACCGGGCTGAGTGGTGACGGCATTCTCGCCGCCAACTATGGCACCGGTGACCTGACCATCATTACGCAAGGACTGGTGAGTGGTGGTGGTGCTGATGGCTATGGTATAAATGTCGACAACTTTGCTGGCAGCAACCTGTCAATCACCACCCAGGCGGTCTCATCGGTGAATGATGACGCGATTAATGTCGAAAACACCGGCGGCACCGGCACCCTGACTATAAATGTCCAAGGCGCGGTGAGCGGTGGTGATGAGGGCATTCGTGCCCGCCAATCCAGCACTGGCGCCCTGTCGATCACCACCCAGGCGATAACCGCCGGTGGTTCGGGAGTATCTGTCAACAATAGTAAGGGCTCCTCGCTGACCATCAACACCCGGGGTGCGGTGATCGGTGGTACTTTTGGTATTATTGTCAACAGCAATTCTGGCGGCGGTGCTGCGTCGATCACAACCCAGGCGGTAACGGGAACGATCAGTAGCGGGATTTATGCCCGCAATGCCCTCGGTGACAGCACCTCGCTGACCATCAATGCCCAGGGGACTGTCACCGGCAATACCGACGGTATATTTGCCAATCAGGATGGCAGCGGCGCCTTGTCAATCACAACTCAAGCGGTAACCGGCACGAATGCTAACGGGATTAATGCCGATAACTCTGCCGCCGGCACCTCGCTCACCATCAATGCGCAAGGGACTGTGAGTGGCGGCACCAACGGTATTCTCGCCACTAACAATGGTAGCGGTGCCTTGTCGATCACCACCCAGGCGGTAACCGGCACGGCAAATAGCGGGATTTTCGCCTATAATAATAACGCCAACACCACCGATCTGACCATCAATGCCCGGGGTCCCGTCACCGGCGGCAGCTTCGGCATTTTTGCTCGAAATGGTGGCACCGGGGCAACCAGCATCACCACTTTGGGCAATGTTACCGGTATTGTTGGCATCGAGATTGCTCCGCGCGCGCCCAATAATTCGCCCGCCACCATCAACACTTCCGCCGCCATTACCGGCACCGGCGGTGTTGCCATTAACTTCCGGGGTAATGGCAATGACACGCTCAACCTGAATGGTGGCTCGGTGATTAACGGTACAATTGATTTTGGTAATGGCAATGACGGACTGGGTGGTACCAACCCCCTTGACATTGACACGCTCAATGTCAACCCTGGGGTTAATGCCCTGTTGACCTTTGCCGATGCTACGGGCGGTGACAACGCCCTTCAAAGCGCGCCGGAAAACACCAGCTCCAATGTGGTGCTGATCAATGGCGGCACTCAG
>CAZJUF010000118.1:0-8863 GCA_964549055.1 uncultured Hyphomicrobiales bacterium
GTGGTGCAGCCGTAGCCAACCAGGTTGAAACCCATCTTGTCGAGGTCATCTTGAAGATTGGCCTGTTTGAGGTATTCGGTCACAACCTGTGAGCCCGGTGCCAGCGAGGTCTTGACCCAGGGTTTTACCTTGAGGCCTTTGGCGTGAGCATTGCGGGCCACCAGACCAGCGGCAATCATAACAAAGGGGTTCGATGTGTTGGTGCATGAGGTAATGGCGGCAACGACAACATCGCCATGACCGAGATCATATTTTTTACCGGCAACGGCAAAGCGTTTGTCTTTTTCGGCAGCCTTGCCGTATTCCTTATCAAGGGTTGCTGCAAAGCTTGCTGGCGCATCACCCAGTGTCACACGGTCCTGTGGACGTTTGGGTCCGGCAATGCTGGCAACGACTGTGCCAAGATCAAGTCCAAGTGTTGACGTAAACGTCGGGTCCGGGGTGCGGCTGGTTCTGAACATGCCTTGAGCTTTAGCGTATGCTTCGACCAGAGCCAGTTGTGAAGCCTTGCGGCCGGTGGACTTGAGGTATCCAATGGTTTCGCTATCTATCGGGAAAAATCCGCAAGTCGCGCCATATTCCGGTGCCATATTGGCGATGGTTGCCTGATCTTCCAGGGTCAGATGATTGAGGCCAGGGCCGTAGAATTCGACAAATTTTCCCACGACGCCCTTGGCCCGCAACATTTCAACAATTGTCAAAACCATGTCGGTGGCGGTCAGGCCTTCTTTGAGTTTGCCGCTGAGTTTAAAACCGATAACTTCAGGGATCAGCATGGAGATTGGCTGGCCCAGCATGGCAGCTTCTGCTTCAATGCCACCAACACCCCAGCCTAAAACCGCCATGCCATTGACCATGGTGGTGTGACTGTCGGTGCCGACCAGAGTATCAGGATAGGCTACTTCGATGGTTTTGCCGTCGCGCTTTTGTTTTTTTGTCCACACTGTGCGGGCGAGATATTCGAGGTTGACCTGATGGCAGATGCCGGTGCCTGGCGGGACGACGCGGAAGTTGTCAAATGCGCCCTGACCCCATTTCAAAAACGTATAACGCTCGCCATTGCGGTCAAATTCCATCTTGACGTTTTTCTTGAATGCACCCGCCTTGCCATAAAAATCAACCATGACCGAATGATCAATCACCAGATCGACGGGAACCAGCGGGTTGATCTTGTCAGGACTGCCACCAAGAGTTTCAACCGCATCGCGCATGGCGGCAAGGTCGACCACGGCAGGTACGCCGGTAAAATCCTGCATCAGGACGCGGGCTGGTCGAAACGCAATTTCGCGCTTTGATTTGCGGCGCTTGAGCCAGGTTGCCATCGCCTTGATGTCAGCTGCCTTGACCGTGCGGCCATCTTCGTTGCGCAACAGGTTTTCCAACAACACTTTGAGTGAGAACGGTAGTTTGGAAATCCCTTCCAGGCCATTTTTCTCAGCCGCTTTCAGGCTGAAATATTCATAGGTCTTGGAGCCTACCTTCAATTTTTTGCGGGATTTAAAACTGTCAAGTGAAGTGGGAGCTGTAGCGGTCATGATCGTCCTTCGTTGGCAAGGGTCATCTGAAAAATGTTGTGAGGCTTTAAAATGTTCATCTTGTGTATAGCCTCTTTTGGCATATACCGCTATACGACTTGAACCTTAAAGTTGAATAAATATGCGTTTGAACATGAATTACTATATGAACGTCGCTCATGAAACTAAGTGCTGACAAAATATGTTGTGCCAGAGGAGGCAGGCCGGTTGTGTCTGGCCTTTCGTTTTCGCTTCGGTCCGGCGACGGCATGATGTTGAGCGGACCGAACGGTTCAGGTAAAACCACACTGTTGCGCTCGATTGCAGGCTTTGGGGAAATTACCGGTGGAAGCCTCACACTTGAGCCAGTGCCTGATGATGATGATTTGTCACAAGCTTGTCTTTATGTGGGCCACCAAAATGCCATCAAGGCGCAATTGAGCGTGCTGGAAAATATTTCTTTTTGGGCAGAGTTTGGTGGCGGTGACGTGGAGGCTGCCCTCTCATCGTTTTCAATGACGCCAATAAAGGATGTGCCGGTGGCAATGTTGTCTGCGGGCCAACGCCGACGGGTGGGGCTTTCGCGACTGGCTCTGGCCAGCCAGCCCATTTGGTTGCTGGATGAACCGGCAACCTCGCTCGATAAAGCCTCGGTTAAAACCCTGTCACAAATTATGCAGGCACATCTGGATGCCGGTGGTATGCTGATAGCTGCAAGTCATACGGAATTTGATATTCCGCTCAATAAAACCCTTGAGTTGAGTGCGCGTGAACCTGGTCTTGCGGTGGCAGAATCATGAAAGAATTCATTGCAGTATTCAAGCGCGATGTGCGCCTGGCGGCAGCCCAGGGCGGCGGTCTGGGGTTGGCTATCGGGTTTTTTCTGATTGTTGTTTCGCTGTTTCCATTCGGCATCGGGCCTGATTTAAAGCTGCTCGCCCGTGTGGCACCGGGTATTTTATGGATTGCGTTGCTGTTGTCGGTATTGTTGTCTCTGGACCGCATGTTTCAGGCTGATTTTGAAGACGGCTCGCTGGAACAGCTGGTGGTATCGCGCGCACCGCTGGAAGCGATAATTGTGGCCAAGGTGCTGGCGCACTGGATGACCACCGGCGTGCCACTGATTTTAGCCACACCGGTTTTGGGTCTGTTTTTAAATCTCGATGAACAGGCGTTTGGGATTTTGGTGCTGTCGATGCTGATCGGCACACCGGCGCTGAATTTTGTTGGTGCCGCTGGAGCTGCATTGACCGTAGGTATCAGACGTGGAGGACTTTTATTGTCATTAATTGTATTGCCGTTGTATGTGCCCATATTGGTATTTGGTGTAAGTGCGATACAATCAAGTCTGACGGGGCCTTCCGGCAGCCTGCAGACAATGATGATCCTGGGCGCGCTGACGCTTGGCAGTGCAGCGTTAGCACCTTTTGCGGCGGCAGCCGCACTGCGTGTGCATTTGCGATGAATGTAAGGATGAAGGTAGTTCGTTATGAATGGTAATGTGATTTTCAAATACGCCAATCCAACGCAGTTTATGTCACTTTCCAAGGCGATGTTGCCGTGGCTGCTGGTTTTGACCGTGGCCAGTTTTGGCATCGGTCTTTATGGCGGCCTGTGGGTTGCGCCACCGGATTACCAACAAGGCGAAACGGTGCGCATTATGTTTGTGCATGTGCCTGCTTCGTGGATGGCAATGGCGGCGTATTCTTTCATGGCGCTGGCCAGTCTGGTTGGTATGGTATGGAAACACCCGCTGGCTGACGTGGCGGCGAAATCGGCAGCGCCAATCGGGGCGTGTTTTACGTTTCTGGCACTGGTTACCGGGTCCTTATGGGGAAAGCCCATGTGGGGTGCATGGTGGGTGTGGGATGCGCGGTTGACTTCAATGCTGGTTCTGTTTTTTCTTTACCTCGGTTATATCGCCATATGGCAGACAATTGAAGAACCGATCAAGGCCGGTCGGGTGGCAGCCATTCTGGCAATGGTGGGATTTGTAAACATTCCGATCATCAAATTTTCGGTTGATTGGTGGAATACCCTGCATCAACCGGCAAGTATCCTGCGGGCGGATGGTCCGGCAATTTATATTTCAATACTGTGGCCGCTGCTGGTGATGATACTCAGTTTCACTTTGCTGTTTTCGGTGTTATTACTGGTGGCCATGCGCAGCGAGGTTATCCGCCGTCGCATCCGCTCCATTCGCATGGCTAAAATTGAAGGGTTTGGCTGATTATGCTGGCACAATTGTTTGGCGAGGATGCCAATATCGGTTTCATTGTCGTCTCATATGGGATTACATTCACCGTACTGGGTGTTCTCTGCCTTTATTTGGCCCTTGATTTGAATAAACAATGGCGGACATTACGGGCGCTGGAAAAAGAAACCGGCAAACAGCGCTGGAAATAAACTATAATCGTTGTTGAAAACGGGAGAAGCTGACATGAGTGTTGACAGCGAAGAAGTCAAAGCCGGTGGTATTAATAAAAATCTGAAGCTATTCTTCAGGCTGATACCGGTGATATTATTTGCGGGTCTTGCAGCCGCTTTTGCAATTTCACTGCTCTCTGGACCCGCCAATATTCTGCCTTCGGCACTGCTCAATAAATCTGTGCCGGAATTTGTGCTCCCCAGTCTGGGCGATGACAAGGATGTTAATTCAACCTTGCCGGGACTGAAGACGGCGGATCTGAAACAAGGCAAGGTGACGGTGGTGAATTATTTTGCCTCCTGGTGCCCGCCGTGTCGCTATGAACATCCGGTTTTAATGCGCCTCAAACAAATGAATATCGTCAAGCTTGTCGGCATCAGTCAAAAAGATGATCCGGTCAAGAGCCAGAGGTTTCTGGATGAGCTTGGAAATCCATACTCCGCCGTTGGTGTCGATCGTAACGGTCGGGTGTCAATTGACTGGGGGGTGTATGGATTGCCGGAAACATTTGTCGTCGATGGCGAAGGCAAGATCAGGTATAAATATGTTGGTCCGATTTCCTTTGAGTTTCTGGAAGCAAAAATACTGCCTGAGATCGAAAAAGCCCGCAGTCCCATTTTGAACTGATTTTTTAGAAAAAATTAACCTATCGCTAAGGCCTTGGCTCTAGATTATGGTTAACGTAATCTTACCGGCTATATGCCGTTGGTTTGAGGGCTTTTACATTAGTGAGCGGGATGATTGATCTTGGTGGTATTGCTGCGCGTGCTTATACCCCTGGGGTAAAGTCGGCCAACACTGGTGCGGCAGTATCTCAAACAGCAGAAAACCAGAAGCCGGCGCGGATACCCGTTACGGACAGAAGGCTGGCACCGGCATTTTCGATTGAATTGAGCCTGGCTGCACAAAAGCTTCTTGAGGGCGTTAATCAAGCAGCGCCGGCCGGGGCGGGGAATGTGGCAGCGTCAAAAACAACCGAATCCGCATATAACTCGTTCAGTGAAGGTGTCGGGCGGCGCGAAGCACCTCTTGGCAATGAGGGCCGGGATGTGGCTTTAGGCAGTCGGCTTAACATTCAGATCTAGAGCACTCTAGAGCACTTCTCTCGTCCAGTTTTTGGCCCATGCGCCCAACGGTTCGAGATGGCTATAAAGCTCATGTCCTGCCTGGGTAAGCGCGTATCCGTTTTCAGCCCTGGTCACCAGACCCACTGCACGCAACTCTTTTAGCCGGGTATTCAGGACCGTGGGCGAGATTGAATCACAACGGGCCTGGAGTTCTCTGAAGGTGCAATTCTGGTCGCTCAGATTCCACAAAATTCCCATTGACCAGCGTCGGCCAATAAGATCAAACAGGACCATGATCGGTTGGCCGGTTTTTGATCCGCGTACCGGTGTGCCGAGGCTGGGAATTTTCAGTTTATTTTTTTCCTGCGACATCTGTTCTGAGTTGTTGCTACAAAATCAGTAGCCAAAAGATAGTGTGACATGCTACATAAAACGTAGCGTATCACATTTAACAAATTATTCAAGTCTGAAGGAAGCCATGACAAAAAATATACTGCTGTGGATTGTTCTGGCTGTTATCTGGAGTTCTTCTTTTCTGGCTATCAAGGTGGGCCTCGAAACCATGGGGCCGCTAACTCTTGTGGCCGTGCGCATGGTTATTGGCACAAGTGTAATGTTGATTGTGTTGCGCTTTTTTTCGCTGTCGCTGCCGAAGGACTTGCGTTCCTGGAGTATTCTTTTTGTCTGTGGAATGATGGGTAACATAATACCATTCTCGCTTATCAGCTTTGGTGAACTTCATGTGGACAGTGGGCTTGCCGCACTTTTGATGGGGATTGCGCCTGTTGCAACTGTGTTGTTTGCACCTTTGGTGCATCGTGATGAAGAATTGAGCCTCGGCGCTATTGCCGGGATTACAATCGGGGTGCTCGGGCTGGTGGTCTTGATCGGGCCTGAAGCTCTTAAAGGGTTGGGTAGTCAACTTAGCGGGCAGGCGGCAATTCTCGGTGCAGCACTTTGTTATGCTTTTACAACACTGTTCGTACGCCGCTTTGCAGCATTGCCCGCATTGGTTATGGCTGCCGGTTCCATGTTGGCGGGGACTGTTGTGATTGTGGGGCTGGCTTATACGTTTGAAACGCCGCCGCAAGAATTCCCCGTATTTTCGCGCTCTCTGGTTGCCGCACTTTATCTCGGGCTGTTTCCCACAGCCATGGCAACGTTGATATATTTCTATCTGGTGCCAAGGCTTGGCGCTGGACGCGTGTCCCAGATAAATTTTGTCGTCCCCCTGGGGGGAACCATTTTTGGTGTGATTTTGCTGGGCGAAAGCTTAAGAGCAAATGCGCTTGCCGCGCTTTTTTTAATAATGACAGCGGTGTTTCTGGTTACCCGCAAGGGGTCCAAAAAAATTCCAGTAAACAAGTGACGTGATGTAACTGCAAAGAGATTTTACAGCCGTTAGAGTGCTTCATGTTTTGATTGAATCAAAGCTGTACTCTAACTCTTTGTTTAAGCGTGTCATTTGTCCGATAACCGGTCCCCACTTATCGGTGACACGCTCTAGGCTTTGGTTTTGCGCGTTGGTCTGGGTTTAACCGGTTTTTTGATGCCTTCGTTTCGACCGAGTTCATCAAGAGCTACGGAAATCAGCTCAAGATCAGCAATGAAACCTTTACGCCGGTCAACCGGCAATGCAGCCAGGATGGCGGCATCTGCGCGGGCAGCTGCGGTCTGGCTGGAACTGAGGGCGCGGCGACCGTTGGCAGAAATGCGCAACGCATTTGCACGGGCATCTTCCTTGGTTCTGCGGCGTTGAAGCAACCCGCGATCGCTTAAGCGTTTGACCAGATCAGCCAGGGTGCTGCGATCAATACCGGTTTTTTCCACCAACCCGATCTGGCTGATACTTTCATTCTGGGCAACGGTTAAAAGAACCGCAAACTGCCGTGGTGTCAGATCTTTTGAATTTTTGTGTACAGCGTAAACATCGGCGCCAAACTGCCCGGCCCGCCGAATTAGATGGTAGACTGACTTTTCGAGTTTTTTTATTAATTTCGGTGAACGCATGATTTTGAAACCATAGTTTGATCAAAAGACGGTTGGTTTTTGAGGCCGGTTGATGAAGGGAATATTTAAGATGAAGTGGATTCGTCTTGAAAGAATTTCAGACCATCTCGCCCCTGCGCTCTTTATAACTTACTTTCAGGCAAACAAATCAATCGTTAAGTTTTCACAAGTCTGTGAGTGTGGGTTTTGAGTTGAGATTAAACAACTTTAAAACTACTCATCATCCGGTGTGATCAGGTACTTGCTTAAAACTCTGAATTGGGAAAGAGCGAACACCATGGTCAACGGCATCATGCCAAACAGTTTGAAAGATACCCAGAAATCGGTAGAGAAATTGCGCCAGACAATTTCGTTGATGACGGCAAGGGCAATGAAAAACAGACCCCACCTGAAGGTCAAAATGCGCCAGCCTTCGGGCTGAAGCTGGAAAACCTCATTGAACAGAGTTGACAGGAATGATTTGCCAAAGGCGAGACCGCCGAGAAGAATGATGGCAAACAGTGAGTTGACAATGGTCGGCTTGAGCTTGATGAACAGATCATTTTCAAGGTAAATCGTCAGTCCACCGAATACCAGCACGACAACGCCGGTAACCAGCGGCATGATGGCAATGCGGCGGTCAAGATAATAAGACAGGCTCAGGGAAATTACGATAGTCACCATAAAAACCTGGGTGGCGACAAAAATTCCGGCTTTGGCATTGACCAGAAAGAATAAAACCAGGGGTCCGATTTCGATAACGGGTTTGAGAAAATTTTTCATGTTTGCTCTTGTATTAAGTTTGATCTGATGGGGTGGTGCCGACGATGGCCTGGGCAAATTCTTCTGCATCAAAGGGCTGGAGATCATCTACCTGTTCACCAACGCCGATTGCATGGATGGGAATACCGAATTTTGCTGCCAGTGCCACTAAAATGCCACCGCGTGCAGTGCCATCAAGCTTGGTCATGATCAAGCCGGTGACGCCAGCGGATTTTTGAAAGGCTTCCACTTGTGATAATGCGTTCTGGCCGACGGTGGCGTCAAGCACCAGAAGAACGCTGTGGGGGGCACTTTCATCCTGTTTTTTGAGCACCCGGATAATTTTTTCCAACTCATCCATGAGTTCGGTGCGATTCTGTAATCGTCCCGCTGTATCAATCATCAAAATGTCGGTCTTTTTGGCTTTGGCCTGTTTCATCGCATCGAAGGCCAGACTGGCTGCATCGGACCCTACTTTATGGGAGAGAAAATCGGCACCAACGCGCTCGCTCCATACTTTTAACTGGTCAATGGCCGCCGCCCTGAAAGTGTCACCAGCGGCTATTGTTATTGAAAAATCTTCGCGCGCGGCGATTGCGGCGAGCTTGCCGATGGTGGTGGTTTTGCCAGCGCCATTGACACCAACAACCAGAATGACAAAGGGTTTTTGGCTGTCATCGAACTTGAATGGTATGGCTACAGGGCGCAGCACTTTGGTGATTTCTTCCGCAAGGATTGCGTTGACTTCTTCGGGGGTAACTTCCTTGTCATACCGGCCTTTGGCGACAGCCGCGGTGAAATTCATGGCGGTTTCGATACCAAGGTCGGCTTGTATCAACATGTCTTCGAGTTGCTCTAACGTCTCACTGTCTAGCTTGCGCTTGGTGAAAATCTCGGTGATGCCGGTAGTTAAAGAGCGTGATGATTTCGACAGGCCTTTGCGAAGGCGGGAAAACCAGCCACTTGATTCTGGCTGTTGAGCTTCGGTAGGTTGCTCAACCAAATCAGCACTTGACGTCTGATCAATAGTTTGCGGGCTTTTTTTGGAAGGCTCAGGCTCAGGCTCAGGCTCAGGCTCAGGCTCAGGCTCAGGCTCAGGCTCA
>CAZJUF010000119.1:0-5742 GCA_964549055.1 uncultured Hyphomicrobiales bacterium
CCAACCACCCGATAAGGATACCCTGGGGGTGGTTGGGCGGGGGAGCGGGCTGGCCGGGAAATCTTACTCAAAAGTTGCTAAGAATCACTTGATAATATAGACGCAACTCCTACCACCAGTTGTTCAGCATCGAAATGGGAAGCACCAATGAACATTCATGAATATCAGGCCAAAGCTGTATTGGGTGAATTTGGCATACCGGTGCCCAAGGGCATTGCAGTATTTAGTGTCGATGAGGCAGTCAAGGCAGCCGAAAAACTCGGTGGCCCGATCTGGGTGGTTAAAGCCCAGATTCATGCCGGTGGCCGCGGCAAGGGTGGTGGCGTCAAAGTTGTCAAATCCATCGACGAAGTGCGTAGCGCTGCCGAGGCTATTTTGGGCATGCAGCTGATCACCCCGCAAACCGGCGCTAAAGGCAAACGCGTCAACCGTCTCTATATAGAAGACGGCTCGACAATAGAAAAAGAGCTTTATCTTTCAGTCCTGGTTGATCGCGGCTCATCGCGTATCGCTTTTGTGGCTTCCACCGAAGGTGGCATGAACATTGAAGAAGTGGCTGAAGCAACACCTGAAAAAATTCACACACTTACCATTGATCCGGCCAGCGGTATTAGCGGTTTTCACGGTCGCTGGATTGCCTACGGGCTCGGCCTCAAAGGTGATCAGGTCAAACAATGCGTTAAGTTGATCGGCAAAATTTACAAATGTTTCATTGAAAAAGATGCATCCCTCCTCGAGATCAATCCTCTGGTGGTGACCGGTGAGGGAAATCTGATCTGTCTCGATGCCAAAATGGGTTTTGATTCCAACGCGCTTTTCCGTCACGCCGATATTGCCGAATTGCGCGATATTGAAGAAGAAGACGAAAAAGAGGTTCAGGCATCAAAATTTGACCTCAACTACATCAGTCTCGATGGCTCTATTGGCTGTATGGTCAATGGCGCGGGACTGGCTATGGCGACCATGGACATCATCAAGCTTTATGGCTCGTCGCCCGCCAACTTTCTCGATGTCGGCGGCGGTGCCACCAAGGAAAAGGTTACCGAAGCCTTCAAAATCATTCTGTCCGATGACAAGGTCGAGGGCATTCTGGTCAATATTTTCGGCGGCATCATGCGCTGCGACGTTATCGCCGAAGGCGTTGTTGCCGCCGCGCGTGAGCTCAATCTCAATGTACCTCTGGTCGTCAGGCTGGAAGGCACCAACGTCGAGCTTGGCAAGGAAATCATGAGCACATCGGGATTGCCGATAATTGCGGCGGATAATCTCGCCGATGCAGCACAGAAAATTGTCGCTGCTGTGAAAGGGGCAAACTAATGGCTGTTCTTGTTGATCATAATACCAAAGTTATCTGTCAGGGCATCACCGGCAGTCAGGGCACTTTCCATTCCGAACAGGCAATCGCCTACGGCACCAAAATGGTAGGTGGGGTAACACCGGGAAAAGGTGGCTCCAGCCATCTTGATTTACCAGTGTTCGACACGGTGCGTGATGCGGTTGATCAGACCGGTGCAACGGCAAGCGTTATATATGTGCCGCCGCCGTTTGCAGCTGATGCAATTCTCGAAGCTATCGCGGCTGAAATTGAGCTGGTTGTCTGCATAACCGAAGGCGTGCCGGTTATCGACATGGTCAAGGTTAAACGTGCCCTTCAGGGCTCGAACACCCGTCTCGTCGGGCCTAATTGTCCAGGTGTCATCACACCGGGGCAATGTAAAATCGGCATTATGCCGGGCCATATTCATCGTCCCGGCAGCGTTGGTATTGTCTCGCGCTCAGGCACATTGACCTATGAAGCTGTCGCCCAGACCACAGCGGCTGACCTTGGTCAGACCACCTGTATCGGCATCGGTGGCGACCCGGTAAACGGCACCAGTTTTATTGATTGTCTCGATATGTTTTTAGGCGATGAGGCGACAGAATCGATTATCATGATTGGTGAAATTGGCGGCTCGGCAGAAGAAGAAGCAGCCGAATTCCTCACCCGTTCAAAAATCAAAAAACCGGTGGTAGGCTTTATTGCCGGTCTCACAGCTCCTCCAGGAAGAACCATGGGCCATGCCGGAGCGATTGTTTCCGGTGGCAAGGGTGGCGCTGAAGACAAGATTGAAGCGTTGCGCAGTGCGGGTATTGCAGTGGCTGAAAGCCCGGCAGCACTGGGCACAACACTTGTTGAAGTACTCAAAGGTTAGATCGTCCGAAAAACTGCCGTCAACTTATGGGTGTAACGTTGATTCTCGTTGCTATTCAAACAAGAAACTGAGAAGGTGCCAATTCCTTAAAGCGGCGGACAAGGAAGGCGGCCTGTGGCCGGTAATTAGTATGTCAAGAAGCTCGGCAAATGACGATTTTGCCAAAACGTCATTTCTATTTGGTGGCAATGCCACCTTTATTGAACACTTATACGCTCAATATCAACGTGATCCGACATCAGTAGATCAAGAGTGGCAAGAGTTTTTCTCAAATCTAAAAGAGGATACGGCGCAAGTAATTGAAAGTGCCGACGGCCCCAGTTGGCAACGAAAAGATTGGCCGGTCCCGGAAAATGGTGAGATGGTCAGCGCGCTGGACAGCGACTGGTCCAGCCTTGAAACTGATTTAAAACCAAAAATCGAAAAAAGATCAGATAGTGCTGCTGGTGGCCGCTCGGAAGATGAGTTGCGCGCGGCAACAATCGACAGTATTCGCGCCATTATGATGATCCGGGCCTATCGCATGCGCGGTCATCTGGATGCCGATCTCGACCCGTTGAGGCTCGATGACAAAGGCCCAAGCCCGGAACTGAAACCCGAAGCATTCGGGTTTACCGAAGCTGACATGGATCGCCCCATTTTCATTGATAATGTTCTTGGTATGGAAACCGCAACCGTGCGTGAAATTCTGCGGGTTTTGCGCCGCACGTATTGTTCCACCATCGGTATTGAATTCCTGCACATATCAGACCCTGCCGCCAAGAGATGGCTGCAGGAAAGAATTGAAGGACCGGACAAGGAAATCACCTTCACGCCGCAAGGCAAAAAAGCCATTTTGCGCAAACTGGTTGAAACCGAAGGCATGGAGAAATTTCTCGATGTAAAATATACCGGAACCAAGCGTTTTGGTCTTGATGGCGGCGAGGCCATGGTGCCGGCGCTGGAACAGATTATAAAACGCGGTGGTCAACTTGGCGTGCGCGACATCATTTTAGGCATGCCGCATCGTGGCCGCCTCAATGTGCTGGTAAACGTCATGGGCAAGCCGTATTCGGCCCTGTTTCATGAATTTTTAGGCGGCGCTTCCAATCCTGACGATGTTGAAGGTTCAGGCGACGTCAAATATCATCTGGGCACATCGTCCGATCGTGAGTTTGATGGCAACAATGTGCATCTGTCCTTGACCGCCAACCCTTCTCATCTGGAAATTGTAGCGCCTGTGGTTTTGGGCAAGGTCCGGGCCAAGCAGGACCAGTTGAAAGACAAAGAGCGCGTCCAGGTATTACCCTTGTTGTTGCACGGGGATGCAGCCTTTGCCGGACAAGGCGTCATTGCCGAATGTTTCGGTCTGTCCGGGCTAACCGGTCACCGCACCGGCGGCAGCATTCATTTTATTGTCAACAACCAGATCGGCTTTACCACCGCACCGCATCATTCACGCTCATCACCTTATCCTTCTGATTCAGCCAAGATGATTGAAGCACCGATTTTCCATGTTAACGGTGATGATCCCGAAGCTGTGGTCTATGTGTCGAAAATTGCCACAGAATACCGGCAGAAGTTCCATAAGCCTGTTGTTATTGACATGTTCTGTTATCGCCGTTTTGGCCATAATGAAGGCGATGAGCCCTCGTTTACCCAGCCGTTGATGTACAAGGCCATTCGCAAACACCCGACCACCCTGACGATTTATTCCGAACGTCTGATTAAAGAAGGCGTAGTGACGGTTGAAGAAATTGCCGGCATGAAAGCCGAGTTCAGAGCTCATCTTGAAGAAGCCTTTGCAACAAGCGAAAGTTACAAGGTCAACAAGGCCGATTGGCTTGATGGCAAATGGACCGGCCTTGGCCTGCCCGATGATGATGATGCCAGACGCGGCATAACCGGCGTTAATCTCGATGTTTTGAAAAAAGTTGGCCACAAGATTTCCGAGATTCCGGAAGACTTTAATGCCCACAGAACGATTTCACGCATCTTTGGTAACCGGCGCAATATGATTGATGAAGGTGTCGGCATAGACTGGGCCATGGCCGAAGCTCTGGCTTTTGGCACATTGGTCAACGAGGGCTACCCGGTCCGGCTTTCGGGCCAGGATTGTGAGCGTGGGACATTTTCCCAGCGCCATTCGGTCCTCACCGATCAGATTACCGAAGCGCGCTATACGCCATTGCAGAATATTTCGGAAAACCAGGGCCGCTATGAAGTCATCAACTCAATGTTGTCGGAAGAAGCGGTTTTGGGTTTTGAATATGGATATTCCCTGGCAGAACCCAATGTGTTGACCCTGTGGGAGGGGCAATTTGGTGACTTTGCCAATGGCGCCCAGGTGATATTTGATCAGTTCTTATCCAGTGGTGAGCGTAAATGGCTGCGCATGTCAGGTCTGGTGTGTCTGCTGCCCCATGGTTACGAAGGCCAGGGACCGGAACATTCATCTGCCCGGCTTGAGCGGTTTTTGCAACAAAGTGCCGAGGACAACTGGCAGGTGGCCAATTGCACCACGCCAATGAATTATTTCCATATTCTGCGCCGCCAGATGAAGCGCGAATTTCGTAAACCGTTGATATTAATGACGCCAAAATCATTGTTGCGTCACAAGCGCGTCATTTCAACAATCGAAGAGTTTGGACCTGAGGCAAGTTTCCACCGGGTGTTGTGGGATGATGCACAGCTTCTGGCTGACCAGAAGATCAAGCTGGTTGACGATGACAAGATCAAGCGGTTGGTCTTGTGTTCAGGCAAGGTTTATTTTGATCTTTATGATGCGCGCGAAAAACGTGGTCGCGATGATATCTATCTTATGCGTGTTGAACAGCTCTATCCTTTCCCCAAGAAGGCACTGATCAACGAGATGGGCAGATTTCCTCAAGCTGAAATCACCTGGTGTCAGGAAGAGCCAAAAAATATGGGCGGCTGGTCGTTCATGGAGCCCAATCTGGAATGGGTGCTCAATGAGATAGACGCCAAACACAAGCGTCCAACCTACGCCGGGCGTCCGGCGACAGCGGCAACCGCAACAGGGCAGATGAAAAGACATTTGGTGCAATTGCAGGCGTTTTTAGACGACGCATTAGGAGACTAGAGGCATGACGACAGAAATACGAGTTCCAACATTAGGTGAAAGTGTAACCGAGGCCACCATCGCCCAATGGTTCAAAAAAGCCGGGGATGCAGTGGCGGTGGACGAACCACTGGTTGAGCTGGAAACCGACAAGGTAACCATTGAAGTGCCCGCACCTGCCGCCGGAGTGTTGTCGGAAATCCTGGTCAAAGACGGTGAAACCGTCGAAGTCGGCGCTTTGCTGGGGGCTATCGGTGAAGGATCAGGCGTTGCCCCAGCACCAATAGCGGCACCGGTAGTAGCACCAGTGCTGGCTGTTGCCCCGGAGCCCGCACCGGTTGAAGCAGCAAATGCCAATAGTCCTCTGACACTTTCACCGGCGGTGAACAAATTAGTGGCTGAAAATAAAATTGACCCCGATACTGTATCAGGTACCGGTAAGGATGGCCGTTTGACCAAAGGCGATATTCTTGCGGTAATGGACAGTGT
>CAZJUF010000119.1:5842-8863 GCA_964549055.1 uncultured Hyphomicrobiales bacterium
CTTGAAGACCCTCAGCGTCTGGTCCTCGATTTATAGAATCTCAAACAAGGAGCAACCATGGCTGAGGCATTCGATCTTATCGTCATTGGTACAGGGCCCGGCGGCTATGTATGTGCAATACGTGCGAGCCAGCTGGGGCTGAAAGTAGCCGTGGTGGAAAAACGAAAAACCCATGGTGGCACCTGCCTCAATGTTGGTTGCATACCATCGAAAGCCATCCTGCATTCCTCAGAGCTGTTTGAAGAAGCCGGTCATGAGTTTGGCGCTTTGGGCATTAAAATACCCGACCCCGAACTCGACCTGCCCGCCATGATGGGCCACAAGCAGGATGTTATTGATACCAATGTTGCCGGTGTCGAATACCTGTTGAAGAAAAACAAGATCACAGCTTTTCACGGCGCTGGTAAAATTACAGGCCCCGGCAAAGTTGAAATCGCTCTCAATGCCGGGGGCACCGAAACCCTGGAAGCCAAAAACATCGTTATTGCCACCGGCTCTGACGTGGCTCAACTGCCCGGTATCGAAATCGACGAAAAACAGATCGTCTCGTCAACTGGCGCACTCGAACTGGAAGCTGTACCCGAACGCCTGCTGGTGGTTGGTGCTGGTGTCATCGGGCTTGAGCTGGGCTCGGTTTGGCGCCGGTTAGGCTCGCAAGTTACCGTGGTTGAATTTCTCGACAGGATTTTACCGGGCATGGATGGCGAAATTGCCAAAACCTTTGCCCGCACCATGAAAAAACAGAAGATGACCCTGAAGCTTTCCACCAAGGTAACCGGGGTTGAAAAGACTGAACAAGGCCTGAAGGTAACCGTGGAACCAGCCAAAGGCGGTGATGCAGCGATCATTGAAACCGATGTCATGCTGGTGGCAATCGGGCGCATACCCTATACCGCTGGTCTGGGACTTGAGGAAATCGGCGTTGAACTCGACCCGCGCGGCCGCATCAAAACGGACGCACATTTCAAATCTTCAATCGACGGCATCTATGCCATCGGTGACGTAATTGACGGCCCCATGCTGGCACACAAGGCCGAAGATGAAGGTGTCGCCGTTGCCGAAATGCTGGTGGGTCAGGCCGGACACGTCAACTATGACGTTATTCCCGGTGTGGTTTACACCATGCCTGAAGTTGCCGTTGTCGGCAAAACCGAAGAAGAGCTTAAAGAAGCCAACATTGAATATGTGGTTGGAAAATTTTCCTTCACCGCCAACGGCCGCGCCAAGGCCATACGCAAAACCGATGGGCTCATCAAAGTTCTCGCTGACAAAAAAACCGACCGTGTGCTTGGCGTCCACATGATTGGTGCAGCCGTTGGCGAGATGATCCATGAAGCTTGCGTGTTAATGGAATTTGGCGGCTCCGCCGAAGACCTTGCCCGCACCTGCCACGCCCACCCCACATTGTCAGAAGCGGTCAAGGAAGCGGCAATGGCCGTGGATAAACGCGCCATTCACATGTAGGGCCAATCGGGTTTACCCCTGATTCAGGATGTATTGCTAAGATAACCTCTAAATTTGTGAGGTTGAGTGATGTTTAAACATCAATTGAAATTCACACTGCTGATTTTCGTGAGCTTTTTCCTCTCCACCGCGATGGGTGCAGGGGCCCAGACGGCGTGTTTCAACGCTCCCCTGGCGGGCACCTGGACCAATGCAAAAGCCGACATCCAGGATCTCGTCAAACTGAAAATAGTCTACCAGTGCACGCAGGAAGAAACTGAAAATGGCCTGATTGTCCCCGGCGCGCGCTGGTATGTTCGTGCCTGGGCCAAGTGTTACCCCGCCAATTGCGCCTGGGGGCTGGTCCGCGCCCGCATCGGCCCCAAAGGTGATTTACAGGCATCATTTTCCACTTTTGCCGCCGACCGGTTTATACGGATAAAATTGAGCGGCGACAGGATTGATGTTCAACTGATTGTAAACTATCGCAGTGAGCGCAGGCGTGACATTGACACAGAAGTGCGCCTGACCCGAAAGGGTTAAAACAATCGGCTTATTTTGCCCCGGCGCGTGGATGGGCCTTGTTATATTGCTTCAGCAGATGTTCGCTATCGACTTCCGTATAAATCTGCGTGGTCGACAGACTGGCATGGCCGAGCAGTTCCTGCACACCGCGCAGATCACCGCCCGCACTTAACAGATGCGTGGCAAAACTGTGACGCAGGGCGTGGGGCGTGGCGGTGTGTGGCAATGCCAAAGCCCCCCTCAGGCGCGCAATTGCCAGCTGGATTATCCGCGCACTCAGGCGTTTGCCGCGTACACCGACAAACAACGGGCCTTCGGCTACAAGGACATGCGGGCAAAGCTCAAGATATTTGGCGATTGCCTCGCGCGCTACCGGCAACACCGGTACCTGACGCATCTTGCCGCCTTTACCGGTGATGACCAAAACCTGATGTTCGGGCTTTATTGGTGCTTCGCGTAAACTCAAGCCCAGGGCTTCCGATATGCGCAAACCACAGCCATACAGCAAAGTGAAAACGGCGGCATCACGCGCCAGTATCCATTTTTGTGTCCCGGCCCCGGATGCCAGAGTATCGGGTGAGGCCAGCCGTCTGGCGGCATCAACGCTAAGTGGTTTTGGCACCGAGTGAGCAATTTTCGGGCTTCTGATCGCCGCCAGACCCGGATTAGTCAATGTGCCTTTTTTCTCCAAAAACCGAAACAGGGAGCGGATGGCGGAAAGATTACGCGCAACAGTGCGGTTGCTGGCACCATCACGTCGCCGACTGGCCAGAAAGGCCCTGAAATCGCGCGGGCTCAGTTCAGCCAGATCTTTCAGAGCTGCAGCACCGGCCAGATGTTCAAACAGAAATCCAAAAAACTGCTCGATATCACGCGTATAGGCCTCAACGGTTTTGTCGGCCACGCGCTTTTCGGTAATCAGATAATGCAGCCAGGCCCCGGTTTCAGCCGAGACATCGGGCCCCGCATACAGAAAACTTGCCGCTGTTTTTGTCATTCATAACCTAAAGCGTGTCGGGTTAAACCAAACTCACCTAACGCGTCATCCTCGGG
>CAZJUF010000120.1:0-8858 GCA_964549055.1 uncultured Hyphomicrobiales bacterium
TTCCCGCAGGATGACCGCCCACATTGACCAGTTTTTCTTTTGGCACCACGTGGCAGTTATAACAATTCTTGGCCAGTTTATAGAGGTTGGAAGGCCTGATCATGCCGGCATCCTCGGATGCTTTCCACCGAATGGCCGCCCCTCCCGCAGGCTCTTTAACTTTCCCACCCATATATTTACTATGAACTTTCTCCCAGTTTTTACCTGGAGAATGACAGGATTCACACGATATGCCAGCGACCGGTTTGGGCTTTTCTTTCACAAGCTGCGAGGTAAAATGGCAATCCAGACACAAAGCATCGGACTTCACCCGCTTGATCCCCATCTTTTTGGCGATAGCCTTGGTTTCTTTTCGGCGCGGCATTTCCCTGAAAGTACGAAAATGAAGAGTTGTTTTCCAATTGGCTGTTTCGGTTTTATGGCACTCGGCACAGGCATTGGGACCGACAACATTGGCAAGGTCCGATGCAGCAAATGCTGTACCAGAAGAGGTAATTGACGCGAATGCCACAAGCAACATCAGTTTCAAAAACCAGGGCAATGTAGGTTTTCCATCTACAATCATGAGATTTTTCTCCATATTAATGACGGCACCAAACCGGTCAATAAGTTTCAACAGGCCACACTCCAAGCAAGTTTTGCTCACTCAAATCCCGACATAACATCCGGGTAAGGCGAATTACGCATAGCGAAAAAGGATAACGTATTGGTAAATTAGCTCCGGGCAAACTAATGCTACGATCACTATTTGGATCTTCGGCGCTGATATTACCCGCCCACCGCCTCAGTGAACGAACCAGACTTTGATAGAAGCCCCCCCCTTAAACCTGTAAAATCAATTTCCCCGGTTGATTCTTAAACTACAGGATAAACTGTACCCATTTTTCCATAATGACTCAAGGACACCATAGGCGTCAACCGGGCAACAGTCCCGTTTTCGCATTATTTGAAAACACAATTATGCTTTGTAGCGGTCTCAATCGATTAATTATTGACCCGATTGGGTGATATCAGATAAAACATGCATAAATTTAAACTCCGGTAAATCTGGTCAAAGAGTATGCAATTAAATTTCGAAACGGCTGCTCAACTGCTGGAAAATGGCAGGAGTGACGAAGCCTTGCGGATGGGCAAAACCCTGCTTCGTTCCAATAAAAAATCTGACATGTTACTTCAGTTTTGCGGCACCTGCGCTGTCAATCTGGGGGATCACAAAGAAGCTGAAAAATACTATTCCAAACTGGTCAAATACTATCCCAAAGTAGCCAAATACTGGTCCGATCTTGGCTATGTTTATTATTCAAATGACGATTTTAAACGCGCCGGTCATGCGTATCGGCAAGCGACGAGAAACGAGCCCCTCAATCCAGACCACATTATGGGGCAGGCAATTTGCCGGGTTGCCGAAAACGATTTTGAAAGCGGGGCAGAGAAATATTCCAGAGCTCTTGAACTGGCACCGGATCATCCGCGCGCCCTGCACGGGCTTGCCAATATACGCCGTCAGCAATTGCGGCCTTTCGAGGCAATGTCGTACCTGTACAGGCTTTCTTCAATAATTCAGGACACAGACCCGGGTTTTTGGGTCGATTTTGCCGAAGTCGCCGTCAGCATCAGCGATATTCCCGAGGCTTTGCGTGCCCTTGAAAATGCCCAGGCCATCGGCAATTATGATGCTGATCTGGAGACACGTATAGCGCTTCTTTACAGCAAGATGGGGCGCGAGGAAGAGGCGATAACAACAATTGAGCGCGCAATTGCCAAAGCCCCCGATGACACGGAAATCCTCAATGATGCCGCCGCTATCTACATTGATTCAAGCGATAGCGACGCGGCTTCAAAAATCTATCGTAAGATACTTTCAATACGACCGGACCTTACCAAAGTATATTTCAGCCTGAGCCAGCTCAGAAAATTTTCTCCCCAATCAACAGAAGATACAGCCTATATCGCTGAAATGGAGAAAGCCCTGGACAGCGATTTTACTGACCCGGCATTTGTGCATTTTGCTCTGGCCAAAGCGTTTGCCGACCTGGGGGATACGACACGCGTTTTCCACCATTTAACCATTGGCAATGATTTGCGCAAAATGACGCGGCCCTATACTCTCCAGGTGGATCAGGATCGCGTCAGGCGTTTGAAGCAACAATTTCCAATTGGAAGCGTCAATGAAAAACTGGAGCCAGTGCCTGACGATACCCTTTCACCAATTTTCGTTCTCGGCATGCCGCGCTCCGGCACAACGCTGGTTGAGCAAATAATTGGCGCTCATCCAGATGTTACTCCTTGCGGCGAGTTGATACTGCTATCCCATATTCTGTCGACCAAACTTTTAGATGTCGAGACTGATCTATCCTCAGTCGACTGGGCGGAAATCGGCGATCTCTATCGCTCAAACATCTCAGGCCTGGCCAATGGCAAGAACAGGGCCACCGACAAGATGCCGCATAATTTTTTCAATATTGGGGCCATCTGGTCAGCAATGCCCGATGCCAGGATCATTCTGATGCAGCGCCATCCGCTCGATATCGGCCTGTCCTGTTATCAGGCCTGCTTTGGTCTCGGCCTGGATTTTACCAATGATCTGAAAATGATTGGCGGGTTTTATAATCTGTTTGAAGAGTTATGTGACCACTGGAAGTCAATCGCCCCAAATCGGCTGCTGACGGTTCAATATGAGGACGTGGTGGGCGATACTGATGCCAACATAAGACGAATTCTGGATTTTTGCGACCTCGAATGGCACCGCGATTGTGAACATTATTATGAAAAACGCCGACGTCTTGGTACCGCCAGTTTCAACCAGGCCAACAAGCCGATTTACGGATCCTCTGTGGAAAAATGGCGCAAATACGAACCCCACCTCAAGCCCCTGATTGAAGCGTTAAACCTCTAATCTGAAGCTCTGTTTAACGCTCGACTTTTTTGCACCTGTCAGGGAAATGAAAAAAAATCGCAAGAATATTTTTTTAACCTGTCAACGTGTTAGGCTCAACACTGATTCAATAAAATGACGGACGCCTGACAATGGCCAGCAAGAAAAATACGACAGAAAATCCGCTTAACGAGGCCGCACTTCATTATCACGAGTTCCCAAAGCCGGGAAAACTTGAAATCAGGCCAACCAAACCGCTGGCCAACCCCAGAGATCTGTCACTGGCCTATTCGCCGGGTGTTGCTGACGTAAGTCTGGCCATTCAAAAAGACCCCCGCACAGCCTCCAGATATACCGCAAGGGGAAACCTGGTAGGCGTGGTAACCAATGGTTCAGCCGCCCTTGGCCTTGGCAACATTGGCCCGCTCGCCTCCAAGCCGATCATGGAAGGCAAGGCGGTTTTATTCAAGAAATTCGCCAATATTGATTGCTTCGATATTGAGATTGACGAAAGCGATCCTGAAAAGCTCGCCGATCATATCATCGCCCTTGAGCCCACGTTCGGCGCCATCAATCTTGAAGACATCAAGGCGCCTGAATGCTTTATTGTTGAAAAGATCTGCCGCGAGAAAATGAACATCCCGGTATTTCACGATGACCAGCATGGCACGGCAATCGTCGTCGGTGCCGCTGCCAAAAACGCCCTTGTGCTGACCAATCGTGAATTTGCCAACATCAAGGTCGTATCAACCGGTGGCGGTGCTGCCGGTATCGCGTGTCTTAACATGCTGGTTAAACTCGGCGTGAAGCGCGAGAATATCTGGCTCTGCGACATCGCCGGTCTGGTCTACAAGGGCCGGGTTGAGGAAATGACGCCACAAAAAGAACAGTTTGCCCAGGCAAGTGAAGCATTGGGCCTCGATGATGTCATCGCCGGTGCCGATCTTTTCCTCGGCCTGTCTGGTGCCAATGTGCTCAAGCCTCACATGGTTGAAAAGATGGCAGAAAAACCCATCATATTTGCCCTCGCAAACCCAAATCCCGAAATTATGCCCGAAGAGGTATTTAAAGTAGCACCTGACGCAATCGTTGCCACCGGCAGGTCAGATTTTCCCAATCAGGTCAACAATGTGCTGTGTTTTCCATTCATATTTCGCGGCGCACTGGATGTTGAGGCGTCTGAAATCAATGACACGATGGAAATTGCCTGCGTCGAAGGCATCGCCAAACTTGCCCGCATGACTTCTGCGGCCGAAACCGCTGCGGTTTATGGCGATGAGAAATTGCGTTTCGGCCCGGAATATCTCATTCCCAAACCGTTTGATCCGCGCCTTTTAGCCGTTGTCGCCAGCGCTGTGGCCGGCTCAGCCATGCAAACCGGGGTCGCCAGACGCCCCATCGAGGATATCCAGGCCTACGAGGACAAATTAAACACCTCCGTTTACCGCTCCGGCATGATCATGCGCCCGGTGTTTATGGCGGCACGATCCAACACGCGAAAAATTGCCTTTGCCGAAGGAGAAGACGAAAGAGTATTGCGCGCAGCCGTCGCCATTCTGGAAGAAACAATCGATATTCCTGTTCTCATTGGTCGCCCGGAAGTTATCCATCAGCGCTGCCAGAGCCTCAGTTTGCCCGAGAATATCACCAGCCAGTTCAAGATTGTTAATCCCGAAAACGATCCCCGCTACCGCACCTACTGGCAGACCTATCACCAGATAAGGCAAAGAGAGGGCGTTACCCCGGACCTCGCCCAGGCCATCCTGCGCACCAACACCACGGTGATTGGGTCCGTCATGGTTCATCTCGGCGATGCCGATAGCCTCATTTGCGGCACCTTTGGCCATTACCTGTGGCATCTCAAATATGTCGAGCAACTGCTTGGCAGCAAAGAAATGCACCCGATTGGCGCCCTATCGCTGATTATTCTGGAAAAAGGCCCGCTCTTCGTTGCCGACACCCAGGTCAATCCTCACCCCACCGCACAGCAGGTGGCCGACACTGTTATAGCCTCGGCGCGCCATGTGCGCCGCTTCGGTATTGAGCCCAATATCGCCTTGTGTTCCAATTCTCAATTTGGTGATTTGAATTCGGAATCAGCCATACGCATGCGTGCGGCAATTGCCATATTGGACAATAGCAATTGCGACTTCACCTATGAAGGTGAAATGCAGCTTGATACCGCTCTCAAACCCGAGCTGCGCGCCCGCATCTTTCCCAATTCGAAAATGAAAGGCCCCGCCAACGTTCTGATTTTCTCCTTTGCTGAAACTGCAAGTGCGGTCAGAAACAGCTTGAAATCTGTCTCCGAGGGCATTGAAGTCGGCCCCATCCTCATGGGCATGGGCAACCGCACCCACATCGTCACCCCGTCAATTTCGGTGAGAGGATTAATCAACATCGCCGCCCTTGCCGGAACCCCGGTGCAGCAGTACGCCTGAGGTACGTTGAATCTAATTGGATTCATAACCCTCTTTTTCGTCATCTTCGGGCTTGACCCGAGGAACCATACCGTAAATCTCTCGAAAACAATGGTACTGTCTTAAAGCAGTGAGTTTTGAGGAATGGATCCTCGGGTCAAGCCCGAAGATGACGAAAAAGGTGAATTCAAAAAAACTTAACGAATATAGATTCAAGGCGCGGGTTCTTTTACTCCACCAATCAACACGGTGATCTCGTCAGCTGCGCGTTTTACCAATGGGCCAAGCTCCGAAATCATCTGATCGCTTAACCGCACCGTCGGCCCGGAAACCGACACCCCGGCAACGGGTTCACCAAGCGCGTTGTAAATGCTCGCGGCAACACAGCGCATACCGGAATGGCGCTCCTCATCATCTAAAGACCAGCCACGTTTTTGGATAACATCAAGATCATCAAACAGCGATTGCGGTGATGTCAGTGTTTTGGGCGTAAACTGCGGCAATCCTTTTTGCTGCAATATCCGCTCAACATCTGCGCGCGCCATATCCGCCATCAATGCCTTGCCGATGCCTGACGTGTGCATGTGGTTGCGGGTGCCAACACGAAAAAACGCCCGGATCGGATTGTGGGTTTCAACCTGACTGACAAAGACCACGTCGCCATCATCTGCAATGGCGATATTGGCGGTTTCTCCGGTTGCCTCCATCAAGTTGCGTATGGTTTGGCGTGAAGCTTCAACCAAATTGGTGCGCACCAGATAAGCACTGCCGATGCGAAAAGCCTCAATGCCAATCATCCACTCCTGTGTAGAGCCATCAAACTCCACCAGACGATGTTTCTGCAAAGTCGCCAGTATGCGGTGGGCTGATGACGCTGGCATGCCTACAGTGAGCGCCAGATTGGTGAGCGAAACCCGGCCTTCCTGCGACAAATGTTTGAGCAAAACCAGACCGCGATCAAGTGCCTTCACAGTGCTGGGCTGAGCATTGTGAAAGATAGATTTTGGCCGCCCGCGCGCCCGCTTATGAACAGCATCCTCCATGGATCATCTCCCGGTTACGGTCCTGATCTTTGATAAAACATAGAGTAGAGAAACAGAAATATTTTTCAATTACTATTTATCAGTGTATTTGAAAACTAAATTAGGTTTATTTACAACGGCTTATAATTATTTATCTAAAATGGAAATATTTTTCAGAAAAATTGCTAAAATAATAAAAACCGGTATTGTTGCCGGACTGTCAAATCAAGTGGAGAAAAAAATGACCGGCCAGAACCCTGTTTTCATCCCAGGCCCGACCAATATTCCCGAAAGGCTGCGTCACGCCATGAATATTCCGACCGTGGATCACCGCGCACCGGATTTCTCTGACCTGCTGGCCCCGCTGTTTGCTGACTTGAAAAAAATCTTCAAGACTGAAACCGGCACGGTCATAACCTTCCCGGCCAGCGGCACCGGCGGCTGGGAAGCTGCCATCACCAACACACTGTCACCCGGTGACAAGGTTCTTGTTGCCCGCTTTGGCATGTTCTCGCACCGCTGGATTGATATGTGCCAGAGGCACAATCTCGATGTTGAAATAATTGAGTGCGAATGGGGCGACGGTGCTCCGGCAGATCAATATGGCCAACGTCTGGCCGCTGACACCAATCACGAAATCAAGGCCGTCCTGGTCACCCATAATGAAACCGCCACCGGCGTGCGCAGCGATATTGCCGCCATCCGCAACGCCATGGATGCGGCGAACCATCCCGCCATGCTTTATGTGGATTGTGTCAGTTCTTTAGCTTCGATGGATTTCCGTATGGATCAATGGCAGGTTGATCTTGCCGTCTCAGGTTCACAAAAAGGCTTCATGCTGGCCACCGGCATGGCAATCATCGGAGTATCCCAAAAAGCTCTGGCGGCGATGGAAACCGCCACATGCCCGCGCTGTTTCTTTGATTTCCGCGACATGATTGCCGCCAACGCCAAAGGCTCCTACCCCTACACGCCACCGATCCAGCTAATGGCGGGCTTGCGCGAAAGCCTCGATATGCTGTTTGAAGAAGGCCTTGAAAATGTCTTTGCCCGCCACTTCCGTATTGCCGAAGGCATTCGCCGCGCCGTTGACGCCTGGGGTTTGCGGCTGTGCGCCAATTCGCCCGATCTTTATTCCGATACGGTCAGCGCCATCTACGTGCCTGAAGGCTTTGACAGCAATCAATTGACAGATCATGCCTATGATGCCTATTCAGTTTCCTTCGGCATTGGTCTGGGCGAAATGAATAAAAAAGCCTTCCGCATCGGCCACCTTGGATCCCTCACGGATGTTATGGCTCTGTCAGGCCTGGCGGCAATCGAGATGGCGATGAAAGATCTGAACTATCCAATCGAGCTTGGTTCCGGCGTTGGTGCCGCTCAGGATTATTACCGCCAGTTCAAATGCAATGCCCAGTCACAGGCAGCATAAGAGAGACAAAATTAATGGCAGGCGTTGAAGAAATACATATCCCCGATTACGATGATGTGCTCAAGGCTCACGAGCGCATCAAACCCTATATTCACCGCACGCCGGTGCTGACCAGTTCGTTCATGAATGAACTTACCGGGGCGGAGTTGTTTTTCAAATGTGAAAACTTTCAAAAAGCCGGGGCCTTCAAAGTCCGTGGTGCATCAAACGCTGTGTTCGGTCTGCCCGATGACAAGATGGCAAAAGGTGTTGCCACCCATTCATCCGGCAATCACGCCCTGTCATTGAGTTATGCCGCAGGCAGGCGGGGTATCCCTTGCACTGTCGTTATGCCGAAAACTGCACCTGAAGCAAAAAAGGCCGCCGTCAGGGGCTATGGCGGCACTATTGTTGAATGCGAACCCAGCACGTCGTCGCGCGAAGCGGTTTTTGCCGAAGTTGTCGCCGAAAGTGGCGCTGATTTTGTTCACCCCTACAATGATCCTCGCGTCATTGCCGGTCAGGCCACCTGCTCGCTCGAACTTCACGTGGACGCAGGGCCACTGGATGCCATTATCGCCCCCATCGGCGGCGGCGGCATGATTTCCGGCACCTGTCTTACGATGTCAAATATTTCGCCCGACACAAAAATATATGCGGCTGAACCCAAGAATGCCGATGACGCCTATCGCTCGTTCAAAGCCGGTCACATTATTGCTGATGATGCGCCGCAAACGGTCGCAGACGGATTAAAAGTGCCACTCAAGGATTTGACCTGGCACTTTGTTTCTCACCATGTGGAAGATATTCTTCTGGCGAGCGAAAAAGAAATAATCGATGCTATGTACCTGACCTGGCAGCGCATGAAGATCGTCATGGAACCTTCTTCAGCCGTGCCACTGGCAACGATTATAAAAAACAAACACCTGTTTGCCGGCAAGCGCGTTGGCATAATTATTACTGGCGGCAATGTTGATCTGGCCAAACTGCCGTGGATGGCATCGTGAATGGAGAAAATGAATGAACAAGCATATTGATATAGACAGCTTTGAAGTCGGCTATGATATCCCCGCCAAACCGGGCATGGATGAAGCCGATATCCAGACCCCGTGCCTGATCATTGATCTGGA
>CAZJUF010000121.1:0-1821 GCA_964549055.1 uncultured Hyphomicrobiales bacterium
TTTCCAACTCTGCCCGAAGATGAGTGGATAACATTTGCCCGCAACACGTTTCGCGATGAAAACGGAAAACCCAAAAGCGATTATGACCCGGCTTTGCGCCATACTCTGCCAAAAATCATTTCTCCCGGCGATGCCAAAATACCGCCATTGTGGCCTTATTTCAATGCACTGAAGAATATTCCGACACTGGTTGTTCGCGGAGAAAACTCAGATCTTTTGACGGCTGAGACCTTGCAGAAGATGCATGAGGCGCACGAAAATATGGTAAGCCTCACGTTGAAAAACCGCGGCCATACACCGTTTTTGAATGAAATTCAGGCCGTCGCCGCCATTAACAGGCTTATTGAGAAGATTGATAAAAGTTAGAGCGGAAGCGGATTACCTGAAATTCTCCGCACCGTGCGGGGGTTGGGTTGTTATTGTCGGACGCCAATTAATCCGATTAACTCAATAATCTGCGCTTAATCGTCCATCAGCTTTTTTGCCTGAGCGATCCAGTCATCGCGCTCAATGCGACCTTTGAAGCTTAAAAGATCATCCACTTCACTGACATCCTGGGCGCGCCAGCCGGCGATTTGTTCGTAATGAAAAATTCCCAGACCGTTAAGGGTCTGTTCGAGCTTGGGGCCAATACCGCTGATAACTTTCAAATCATCGGACTTGCCACCAATTGCCGCATCAAGACCGCGCGCCTGAACCGGTTTTGGCTCTGGCTTTGCAGCCGCTGGTTCTTCAGCCTCGGCAGCAGCAGCAACAGGTTCGTCGGTTTTGGCGCTCTCCGTGACGGGTGATACCGGATCGGGTGAAGCCTTGCTGGCACTTGGCTCTGGCGATTTTACTTCTGCTTCAGATGACGGAGACCTCGTCCATCGACGCAACATGCAACCGATAAAAGCCCCCAGCAGCAAGGCCAGAAGGAGCATAAAAAACTGCGATACATATTCATATGTCATTTTAAATTCCATTCCTTACCGGCAAGGATTGCACGCCCATCAGCTGCATTTGCACGTCATCCACGCAAATGCAAACCCGATGACAAACATTCCAATCAACCATAACTCCAGATTATTTGTAACAATCTCCATATGCTCTGCCCTTTAACGATTTCAAGCCCCGAAACTTGTTGCAAAATATGCCACTTGTATACCGGGGACAAGTAAGACGTTTCGAAAAATTAAAAAAATATGCGATTTCCACCATGTAATTATCGACAACCATATTTAGACACTCTAACATCATAACACATAAAATGCATACAGCAGAGGCCACCGGTAAATTGAAAAAGTTGAGTATAGTCCCCGTTCTCCTGGCTGTTGCAGGCTGCACGTCGGTTGCAGACAACGGCAGATCGATTGGATTATCTCAAAGTGTACCGGTGTCATCATCGGCCTTTCTTAAAGATGTGAAAACCATCGTCAGAGAACGTGATTACTCCTATGTATCCCTGGCTGTTTCAAATCCGATAGACACCTCTCACCCCCTTCCGCCCACCATAGAAATCACCACCGGCAGCGGTTTCGTCGTCGACAACAATGGTTACATAGTGACAGCTGCTCATGTTGGGGTCGCGAAAAACCGGGTGGTTATAGCCACCGGTCCCCAGGGTAAAAAATACCGCGGGCGCGTTGTCGCCGTCCAAAAAATTGGTGATATGGCTTTGATAAAACTGGATGATCCCAATCCGTTAAAACCGGTAAGTCCCGTTAGCAGTCCCTGCATCACGCCGGGAGCTTCAATCCTGTCGCTGGGAAAACCGGGGTTACGTCGCGATATTGCCCGGGTGGGAACCCTGTCAGAATTGCGCTTTGGCAAACCGGTTCG
>CAZJUF010000121.1:1921-3852 GCA_964549055.1 uncultured Hyphomicrobiales bacterium
AGTTCAAATTTAATTCGCTTCCCCGTCACCAATTGAAAAAAGCTTCCAATCAC
This sequence comes from uncultured Hyphomicrobiales bacterium, assembly GCA_964549055.1. Lineage (GTDB taxonomy): Bacteria > Pseudomonadota > Alphaproteobacteria > Rhizobiales > JAJFHR01 > JAJFHR01. The sequence continues at coordinate 1,975 of CAZJUF010000121.1, forward strand.
CCCGCCAAAAACAAACCCGGTGGTGATTGCATATATATAAACCAGCATATCATGATACATTTTACTCAACGCCTACTAAAACCCGCATCCGGGCTGTTACTCATTTAAATTCGATGGCTTAAAATCTGCCGGTGAACTCCACTAATCCCCTTGGTAAGCAAACACCATACCAACCCGAAATAGCCTCACCGTTTCATTATTGACCAATCTTGCCGTGGCGGGCAACTGTTTACCTCTCGTTAACCATAAAATAATAGCTATATCGTAGGATTGCCTGAGCTTTGGCTTTCCGGCAGCATTTTCTGTCTCAAAACAGCACACATTTACAGCAATGGTCATGCGCAACATGTTGTCACAAGATAATTATCCCTCCCCGGCCCCGGTAACAAAACCTCAGTCACGCGTTTTGCTCGCCGGTCTGCTGACAACGACACTGGCCGTATTGGGATTAATGGCGTCGACAACTCAAGTGCAATGGAGATTGCCGGTTTTCGACAGTAATGGGGCAACACCTGCCACGACAGCCTCAATTTCCACCCTTCCGGCAAAGGTCGCACCACAGCTCACCATCGCTCAGCCTGGCAACAATATTATCATTGAAAAACTGCCGGTCGATTATGGATTTGCCATAACCGGTAATGGCATGCCGGAATTCTATAAAACCATTTTAGAATCGACGGGCAAGCCAACGGACCTCGGCCTGACACTGCGCCAGGCGCGAACCGGTTTTGGTTACGACGGGCAGGATATTTTTGTAGCCGACATATCAAGTGGAAGTTATGTTTTACATTGCCAGCGCCGCAACACAACGGCCTTGCGTGCCATGTGCTGGCGTCAATTGGCTGTATCTGACAATACCTGGATACAATACCGTTTTCCGCGTTCGCAGCTCATAGACTGGCGCCAGATCGAACAAACGGTTCGCGCCAGTATCAGCTAGAATCAGCCTTTTTATCTGCTTCACCCGTTTTGCTCCTGGCCCCGGTCTCCAGCCTGTGCTGTTTCATCAGCTCACCATAGCGCTTCATGGAAAAAGGTATGGAAACAATATAAGCCAGAGCCACAAATGTCAGCACATACCAAGGATAACTCACCAGCACGGCGGCAAAGAGCACAATCATCACCATAATGGGCAATACCATGTCACGCGGTATATGATTGCCGATGAGTTTGCTTGAAAATGTCGGCACCGGACTAACCAGCATTATCGTCACAAGTGGTGTGTAAAAGACCAGGATTTTTGCCGCATCAGGCCCTTCAAAAAGACCGAGAAAACTTAAATACATCGGCAGCAGCAAAAGGCCTGCGCCCGCTGGTGCGGGAATACCGGAGAAATATCCGGCCGTCCAGGCCGGTTTGTCAGGATCTTCAAGGGCCACATTAAACCGTGCCAGCCGCATCGCCATACACAAGGCAAAAGCCAAAATGGTAATCCAGCCAAGGTTATTTAAGACGTGCAACGACCACAGGTAAATCAGAACGCCGGGAACCACGCCAAAATTGACAAAATCAGCCAGGGAATCGAGTTCAGCGCCAAATTTGGAAGTTCCCTTTAAAAGCCGCGCCACCTGCCCGTCCAAAGCATCCAGAACCGTGGCCAGAATGACGGCGGCGACAGCCAGCTCAAACCGGCCATCAAAGCCCAGCCTGATGGCGGTCAATCCACTGCCTACTGCCAGCAGGGTAATGATATTGGGAATTAACACCCGAATGGGCACGCGGTTGAATTTAATCCGGCGCTGCGGGTGTTTTTTCCGCTTTACTGAGGTTTTAAGGGGCTGCTTACTCACCTAACTGGTTCCCGTTTACTGTTCGAACTAAACTTCAACTGGCGCGGTATTCACGCGCAGCTTCTTTCGAGGCAATATCCGCCAGCAC
>CAZJUF010000121.1:3952-8812 GCA_964549055.1 uncultured Hyphomicrobiales bacterium
AGTTCGGCATTGATGAACTTTCCCGGCACATAGACCATTTTAACAATGCGCCCGGCAACCGGTGAGCGGTTAACATGACAGTCAAAAACATTCATGAAAACAGAAATGCGCGTTAATGGTTTATCGCCAAGGTCAAGTTCGGGTGGTGGCATCACCTCAACAATGAGACTGACCCTGCCATCAGCCGGGGAAATGACAAGCCCTTCGCGCAAAGGAGTTACGCGAACCGGGTCGCGAAAAAAATAAACACACCACAAGGTGGCGATAACCCCGAGCCAGCCCAGCGGTTGCCACAGAAAAAACAGCAACAGGGCGAGAACAGCGAAAATACCGATAAATCGATAGCCTTCGCGGTGAATGGGTACAAAAATCGAGAAAATAGATTTAATCATTATCATCGCCTTGTTGAGCCAGCAGATTGTCAGCGGCTTCAGCTTCAAGTGTTCGTTTCAATTGCTCGCGGGCTTTTTCCAAATCCTGCTGACGCTGCCACATACCGGCATATAGTCCTTGTTTCTTCAATAGCTGCTCATGTGAGCCACGTTCTATTATCACACCTTTTTCCAATACAATAATCTGGTCTGCATCCACAACCGTAGATAATCTGTGCGCAATAACCAGGGTCGTGCGCCCTTTTGACACCAGCTTCAAAGCTTCCTGTATTTCGCGCTCGGTATAGGTGTCCAGAGCAGATGTTGCTTCATCAAGAATTAAAATCGGTGGAGATTTCAGTATTGTGCGGGCAATGGCAATCCGCTGTTTTTCCCCGCCGGATAATTTTAATCCCCGCTCCCCCACCATGGCATCATAGCCATCGGGCAGCTCCATAATGAAATCATGAATTTGGGCAAGCTTTGCTGCCTCAATAACCTCTTCATCACTTCTGCCCGGGTGGCCGTAGTGAATATTATAGCCGATTGTATCATTAAACAAAACCGTATCCTGCGGCACCATACCAAGGCATGCGCGCAAGGATTTTTGCGATACTTCGCGAATATCCTGGCCATCAATCGATACAGATCCAGCAGAAATATCATAAAACCGGAACAGTATCCGCGATATGGTTGATTTTCCAGCACCACTGGGACCGACGATGGCCACAGTTTTTCCCGCCGGAACCTTAAAACTGACATCCTTCAAAATCGGACGCAGAGGATCATAGGAAAAGCTCACATGATTGAATTCGATTTCGCCCTTGTCGACTTTTAGCGCCGGTGCATTTTTTGGATCGGCAATTTCCGGGTCAACGCTGAGCACATCAAACATGGTTTCTATATCCAGCAACCCCTGTTTGATGTCGCGATAGACCGAGCCGAGAAAATTCAGGGGCAAATAAAGCTGTATCAAAAACGCATGCACCATGACAAAATCACCGATAGTCAACGTGCCCGCGGCAACACCCTGGCCCGCCAGCACCATGGAAATGAACATGCCGGTGGTGAAAATAATTATCTGACCGGAATTGAGAAACGACAAAGATGTCATTGTTTTTGTTGCCGCTTGCTCATATTTCGCCATCGACACATCAAACCTGTCGGTTTCATATTGCTCATTGCCAAAATATTTTACGGTTTCAAAATTCAGCAGACTGTCAACAGCCTTCCCCCCGGCTTCATTGTCAGCCTCATTCATCCGCCGCCGCAACTCAATACGCCACTCGGTTGCTTTATAGGTGAACCAGATATAAAGAATAACAGTAATTGCTGTAACTAATGCATATAAGATACTGAAATTTAACCACAAAACAACACAGACAAACACCATTTCCAGCAATGTTGGAAAGGTGTTGAACAGGGAATAACGCAATGTAATTTCGATACCCTTGGTGCCACGGTCTATTACCCGGCTCAATCCGCCGGTGCGTTTTTCAAGATGAAACCGCAAAGACAACTGGTGCAGATGGGCAAATGTCTGCCGCGCCAGATGCCGCACCGCATTTTGACCGACCTTGGCAAAAATCGCATCACGGATCTGGGCAATTGCCACCATCATGATGCGGGCAATGCCGTAAATCAGAATGAGGGCAATGGGGGCAACAATTATGGTGGTTGCTGTAGCCGCAGTGTTGGCAGGGGCGAGATCGTTGATTATTTCCTTGTAGAAAAACGGCGCGCTGATCGTCGCCAGTTTCGCCAACACCAGGGCAATGATTGACACCACCACGCGCTGTTTCAGGTCCGGGCGGTCCTCCATCCACAGATAGGGTAGAATTGCCCGTGCTGTGGCAATGTTTCCACCGCCGGTTTTTACCGGGCGCGGGGAATGAGTGTCACTTTTCACTGCCGGCAACCACGCGCAGCGGTTGAGCAAAAGAACGTGTAAATAGTCAAAAAATACCCTTTATTGCGGTGGCGACCACTGAGGTGGTGAAGCAGGTTCAATACGTGTCGGCGGGTTGGCATCTGGTGCGAATATAACCTGCCCGGGAAAAATTTTTCGCGGGTTTTTAATAATATGCCGGTTGGCCCGATATAATTTCTGATAATAGCGACTTGAACCATAAATTGATATCGCCAGGTCCCATAATGTATTTCCCGGCTGCACGACTACCAGACCTTTGCCCAGGCTGACTGTTACCCCGGGTTTGCCGGTTTTGGAAGTTTTTTCTTTATCCCCGACCTCCGGTGTATCCGCGACCGCAGCCTTTTTGGACAAACGGGCACCGGTAATAATATTCTGCGCCTGATCAATTTCCTGGGCGCGCGGGCTTACCTGTTGCGGTTGACTGTTCCTCAACCACGGTTTTGGTTTTGCCGTTCCGGTTCTTCGGGTAATTTTGCCATTGGTTATGTTATTCTGCGCTGTACCGCTTTGAGGAGTTGCCAGCAAGGGACCATCATCAATCAACAGCTTTGGCGACAGACCGCTCAATGGATTGACATCACGCCGTACTGATTGCGATTGCGCCAGCTCCGCCAGTTTGGAAAAACCCGGTGACGGTTTACGTGGCCGTTGTTCAGGTAGATTGTCTGGTGGATTTTTTTTGGCAATCGTCGCCTCAGCCATTTGTCTCGACGCCGCCACAGCCGCAATTTCTTCCGCTCCCGCCTTGACAAAGTTCATTACCACAATCGTTCGCGGGCGCGTTTCCTGCGCCGGGACCGACACTTCCAGCCGGTGGGGGCCGGGTAAAACCTCTTTCGGTACCACAAGTTTCCAGGCACCGTCCGCCATCAGGCTTTGTGGTGCTGTTTTTACCCCATCAATGAAAAAGTCCAGTTGAACACCCGGCGCAGCATTCCCCATCAACATCAGTTGGCCATCCATCCGGTATTCGACATTTGTTATCGAAATCGGAGTTGGCGCGGTTGTTTTTTTCAACCGGGGAACTTCGGGAGCTTTGGCGATTTGTCTTTTACCGGGCAGGCTTATGCGCTCCACCAGTTCCGTCAAACCATTCAGCGCGTCAGGCAACACTGATGCCATTCGCACCACCTGTTCACGGTGGCCGACAAATGCGAGATAAAGCAGGAGTGATGTAAAGATTGCCGCAAAAGCAATCCACAAAGCTCTACCCACGGGTACACCCTTTTACCAATCACGAAACAAACCGGCAGCGGCAAGATCAGGGACCTGCCGGACAATTTGTCGTTTACAACATTAAAGTAATCTCTAATCTACTCCCCACAGGGGCGAATAGCAAATTCCACACATCACAAAGTTAACGCAACTCTTTGTGTTGTTTAATTTTTTTGATAACAGCCACCTGCAACAACAGTGATTGGCATAGGTCGAAAAAATGACGGAATTGAGAAAAATTTGCGTTTACTGCGGTTCCGGCCCCGGAGCAAACCCGAATTATTTAAAAGCTGCAAAGAATTTCGGCCAGCTCTGCGCCCAAAACAACATTGGCATTGTCTATGGCGGTGCCAACATCGGCATCATGGGGGAAGTGGCCAGCGCCACTTTAGAGGCGGGTGGTCACGTTACCGGCGTGCTGCCAAAATTCTGGTATAAATCCACCCTGATGCATGATGGTTTGAGCGAACTCATCATCACCGAAAACATGCATGAGCGCAAACAGACCATGCATGATCTGTCAGATGCTTTCGTCGCCTTGCCCGGCGGCATCGGCACTTTGGAAGAACTGGTGGAAATGATGACCTGGAGCCAGTTGAACCTGCACACCAAGCCCATTGTCATCGCCAATATAGACAAGTTCTGGCAACCGCTGATTTTTCTGCTTGAACACATGACAGCAGATGAATTTATCCGTGATGGTCTAAACGTGCCCTTTCAGGTAGCCGACACCGTCGACGATATATTGCCAAAACTGCGAGGTATTTAGTCTTATGGCGGCGGGGCACCATCGCGGTGAAGTTTGTAGGTGACGCTGTCAATCAGCGCATGGAATGACGCATCTACAATATTGGGAGAAACCCCAATCGTAAACCAGCGATTGCCCTGATCATCACCGGATTCAACCAAAACCCGCGTCACCGCATCAGTGCCGCCGGTGAGCACGCGCACCTTGTAGTCAATCAGGGTCAAATCGGCGATATAGCGCGAGTATTTACCCAAATCCTGGCGTAACGCCATATCAAGCGCATTGACCGGGCCATTGCCCTCCCCGGCTGAAAATGTAACCTCGCCATCGACCACAGCTTTCACTGTCGCCTCAGAAACTGTGACAAGTTCGCCTTTGGCATTGTAACGGCGCTCGACCATGACGCGGTAGGAGGCGATTTGAAAATATTCCGGCACGCTGCCAAGTGTGCGCCGCGCCAGCAATTCAAACGAGGCTTCTGCCACCTCATAGGCATAGCCGATAGCCTCACGCTCCTTGACCACCCGCAGCAGGGTGGAAATGCGCGGGTCATCTTTTTCGACCGCTATGCCCAGACGCTCAAGCTGCGCCAT
>CAZJUF010000122.1:0-8805 GCA_964549055.1 uncultured Hyphomicrobiales bacterium
TTGTGATGGGCTGGGCTATAACACCCTTCCTCGCCGGCATCATCTGTTTCATCGGATTGTTTTTTCTGCAAAATGTTTTTTCCCAGGTGGTTTTTTAAACAACCTCAACTGTCGGCCTTTTGCGTCATTTAAAACCCTGTGAAAAGAGGCTTTAAAGGTGCAGGCGTATCGGGTCTGTAAAGATTGCTTCCCCATCTCAAGGTGAGGGTGGTTGCAACGGGTGCCGAAACGCTGTGGTCGCCGCGGTCCAAATTCAATGTTGAACCGGGAACATATGTCTTGTTATCAATCACAACAGGATTATCAGCCTCAACACGGTAAGTTCCCGGCGTTAAAATACCAAAACTTTGCGGCGTAATATCTGCGGTAAATTTCTTTCCTGCCACCCATATAGCCCCCCAGTGAGGGATGAAATTTTCACCCAAGACCTTGATGTCATCTTGCAGAAGAGTGGCCCTTGGTTGAAAAGAATTCTGTCCAACGGCATTTTCCAGTAGCGGGCTGTTAATTATCAACAGCGGCGTCACTTTGTCTTTCAAGGCTTGCGCATAAATTGCTTCACCGTTTTTCAGGTAATTTTCATATCCCCAACTCGACATAAAAAATCCCTGTTTGGGAAAACTTGCGATCATCGAATTGCGATCGATGTAATTCACCGGCTGTTTAAAAATCCGGTGAACCATTTCAATGGTGGTGCGCTGAACCGCCATGTTTTCACTGCTTCGCAACTGCGTGACCGAAAAAGCTCCGGCAAGCATCAGCAGGCATAAAGTTGCGCTCGCCAGTCGCATATCTTTGATACGATCAACAAAATAGCCGGCCAGCACCATGGAAGATGGAAAAATAAAGGCCATGAAATAGGGAAAAGCATTGCGGTAAAAGATCAGACTGAGCAACGGGCTGGCCAGAACGAACAGTATTATTACAGTGGATGTTTTGACCTTTTGGCGGGCAAAGTCGAGCAAAGAAACACCCGCACCCAAAAACAGCAACAGGCCTTGAATGCGCGCAAGGTCGAGCCCCTGGCGCATGGCATCTGCCCGTGGAAACAGGCCTTCAGACAGCAGTGTCGTGGTAAAGGCCGAAGACATTTTTGCCGGGGCCACGGCGGTATCTGCAAGCGGCAGTGTTGACAGGTGAGCCCAATAAAAAAGCCCGAACCAGATCACAGTAGCAACGGTAGTCAACGCCAGCCGGGTCAATGTTTTGTATGGAGCAGGACCGCTTGTTATGCGCCACAGTGCGGCACCGATGAGGGCTGGTGCATAAAAAATAATCTTGACTGTAATCAATGCGGCTACCGCTGCAACGATTGAAAAGCCCAATAGATTTTTGAATGACAGCGGCGATCGGATGAGAACGTACAGGCAAAACATCATGGCAAAAGCCGCCATCGGGTCAGCGCGAAAACTGGTACCATGGATCAAAACCACACCGCTGGAGACGTAGGCGAGAACGGCTATGAGGGCAGCGTTGCGCGAGACAAAGCCGCGCGCGATTGAGTAGATGAAAAACAGTGTGGCTGCTTCAAACAGCCACATGAATATTCGCGCCACGATGATTTTTTCAATCTCTGAACCACCAAGAAGTGGCAACCATCCAAACAGATAGACCTGAAAGGTCTGCAACGGCTGGCTTAAGATACCACGTTGATAGTCATAAATTTGCGCCAGATAATAAAACTCATCCCAGTTTATCTTCTGGGTGAACTGCAAATACAGTTGCAGGGCAAGGCTGACAATGATCCCGGCAATCACAGCGATTTCAAACAGATTTAAACGGTCCGTTTTCTGATCTTTGAAGTGTGAAACACCAGCCGCCATCAATCAGCTTCTTCAAATCGATTGAGGTTGCCAAAGACTGTCATTTTCACGCGGCCTTGCGCACATGCGCCATTTTCAAACGAAATCGAGGGCGTCGTGGTTATTGATAGGCTGATCACTCAGGTTGATAGGCGGTGAGCAATTTCTTTCCCGAAACATGTTTTCTCCAGACCTGCCATGCCCAACCTGTTGACTTGAAAGTATGATAAAAAGAAATGCCAAGAATTACCATAAGAGTACTGGCAATAATATCAACGAGATAGTGCCCGCCATACACAATCGCCGAGGCAATCATGGTCAGGTTCACCACAGCCATTGGAATAATCATCCAGGAGCCTCTTGCCGCCCAGATGACCAAAAGTCCGGCGATGGTGTGAAACGAGGGAAACTGAACCATGCCGATCATATTTGACAGGTCTATATATTTCATGGAGCCGTCTCTCAACGGAATAAAATGGGGGAGATGGAATACGCCAGCTAACTCCCTGATGTTTGAACGCATGTCGAACGGTGGATTGTAAAAGCTGAAGGTATCCTGAATCGGAAAAAACCATCCTATGCTGGTGGTTGCAAATGCTAATCCAAAAAAGAGTATCAGAAATTCTCTTAGTTTTTTGTGCTGCCGCAAAACAATCAGAATATATATTGTAAACACAGTCGATGTGCTCAATGTATCATATGCCTTAGGAAATATTTCCACGAGAATGGGGCTCTCATTTACCCAGGTTAAATACTGGAACCAATCAAAACCCATCCATTTATCCACGCCATCCATATTAGTAGTGACAAATGGTTTTGCTAAGCTCGTTGTTACATAATTCAACACTCTCATTGCTTTACCCGCAATAACGAAGAAAGCGAATGTAAAAGCAATCATAGCGATTTTGGGATATTGGTGCTGAATGCACAACGCAAGAAAAAAACTGATCACAGCGAGGCTTAAAACCGGCCATAAAGACCCGGCTTCAATTGTAAACCCGTTTGCTATCAGGAAAAATATATTGAGTATCAGTACAGCGCCAACAAAACCCCACGCCAATGGATGGGGAAACATAAAGAGTCTATTGGGTTCAACCGATACCTGACATCTCCCAGCCAACTTCTGCGCAGATAAATCCAGAGCACCCATATGATCATAACTCAACAAAAAATCAGAAATTTAGATGTATTATTTCTATATATTTCTTAATTTTCTATTGTGGTGCATCCAGATTTTGATCAACTCAATCAGTCATGCGTTCTTTTGGCGGCCTCTCCTCGTAATGCTGCAATGAGCAAAAGTGCCTACCTCAATACCAAAACCGTGCACTGAGCATGCCTGACGACCTTGCCGGCTACCGAGCCGAGTAAATAATCTGCAAGTCCGGGCTGGTGCGAGGCGACAATGATTAAATCCGCTTCCATTTCTTCCGCCATTCGCAGGATTTCATTGGATGGATTACCCTCTCGAATCTCAACTTTTGTTGTCGGCGGCAGTCCGTTTTCCTTTGCCAGTCTGGAAAGTGTAAACTCCGCCTGGGTCATGGTTTTATCCTGGGCTCCCTTCGGTATTTCCAGAGCAACATAAGGGGGGATTTCCAAAACCACATTCAAAAGTGTCAATTCACTCCCATTTGCATCAGCGAGTACCTTTGCGTGATCAAAAATGGCCTTGCTTTTCTCCACATGGGCGAAATCGATGGGAGCGAGTATTTTCTTGAACATTTCTACCTCCATTCAGTTTGGAGATATTTAAAGCCCGAAGGTCATGCCTGACATTGATGTGCATCAAAGGGGCGCGAAAAACTGTCAGGCGATATTTTCTATGGAATGATCGCCAGCCGGATGGCGTAGGCGACGATGGTGAGACTTGCAATGCTGGCGCACCACAGCCCCACGAACCACCCCAATTGTTGCAGGGTTGTGCGGTGTTTCATCAGTGATAGCCTTCGTTTGGATCAACCTTGCCGCGAAACACCCAGTATGCATATGCCGAATAGCCAAGAATTAAAGGCATCAGAATTACCGTGCCCACCAATGTAAATTCCAGACTGGCGTCAGGAGCGGCCGCCTGCCAGATGGTGAGCGATGGCGGCACAATGTGAGGATAAAAGCTGATGCCAATTCCGACAAAGCACAAAACAAACAGGGCCAACGCAGATAAAAACGGTTTTGCCTCGTGTTTGTGGTTTTTCAGTCCGCCAAACAGATGCCACGCGGCCAGGGCCACGAGTGCTGGAACCACACCAGAGAGGATACTGCCGGGCAAATTGAACCAGCGCTGAAAATAAACCGGATCGAGAAACGGCGTTATTAGGCTGACAATAAGAATAAAACCCAACAACGCTGGCGCCAGATACAAGGAATAACGCCGCATCTGATTTTGCAGATCATCACTGGTTTTCATCACCAGCCAGGTTGCCCCCAAAAGCGCGTACCCGGTAACAACGGCAATGCCGGTCAATATCGAGAATGGTGTGAGCCAGTCCCACCAGCCGCCTGAATAGGCGCGGCCCGTGATTTCTATGCCCTGCACCAGAGCGCCCAGTGTGATGCCCTGCATCAGGGCTGCGCCGGTGGAGCCACCGGCAAACGCTATATCCCACACACCTTTCCAGCGCGTTGTCCGCCAGCGATATTCAAAAGCCACACCGCGAAAAATAAGCGCCAGCAACATGAGTGTGATGGGCATATATAATGCCGGCATGACCACCGCATAAGCCAGCGGGAAAGCGGCAAACAGGCCACCCCCCCCCAGAACAAGCCAGGTCTCGTTGCCATCCCACACCGGAGCAACCGAGTTAATCATCACGTCTTTGTGCTGCCCGGCTTTGACGAAGGGAAAAAGAATACCGATGCCGAGGTCAAAGCCGTCAAGGACAACATAAATCAGAATGGAAAAGGCTATGATGCCAGCCCAGATAAATGCGAGATCAAACGCCATTATGTGCTCCTAATTTTTGCCGGGCAGAATATCCGGTTTGATTTGCAGGGCAGGCGTGATGCCTGCAGACCGGGTTGGCCCATCCTTCAAACCGGGGGTTGCAGCGCCAGGCGCTTTGCTCATCAAACGCAGGATATAAAATGTGCCAGCGCCAAATACGAAGAAGTAGACCACGATGAAAGCGATGAGCGAGGCGGCAACAGCGGGTGCGTCCACCGGGGCAAGAGAATCGCTGGTTCGCAAGAGACCATAGACAGTGAACGGCTGACGCCCGACTTCCGTGGTGACCCAGCCTGCCACCACAGCTATGAACCCGCTTGGCCCCATGGCAATAGAGATACGGTGCAGCCAGCGATCCTGGTAAAGTGTTCCACGCCAGCGCCGCCACAGGCTCCACATCCCGACCCCGAGCATGGCAAAGCCCAGCGCTATCATGATGCGGAAACTCCAGAATATAATCGCCACGGGAGGCTCTTCATCATCCGGGATGGTGTCCAGTCCGGCCAGGGGTGCATTAAGACTGTGTTTCAGGATCAGGCTCGAAGCTTTGGGGATCTGTATCGCATAATCAATGCGTTTTTCTTTGGCGTTGGGAATGCCAAACAGGATCAGCGGCGCGCCGTTGGGATGGCTTTCGTAGTGCCCCTCCATCGCCATGACTTTGGCAGGTTGATATTCCAGAGTGTTGAGGCCGTGCATATCGCCGGCAAAAATCTGCAATGGTGCCACCAGTGCCGCCATCCACATAGCCATGGAGAACATGCGCCTGACGGCCGTGTTCGTCTGGTCTTTGAGCAGGTGCCATCCAGCAACACCGGCAACGACAAAGGCCGTGGTCAAAAACGCCGCCAGCACCATGTGGACCAGCCTGTAAGGGAAAGAAGGATTGAAGATAATCTTCCACCAGTCTTCGGGAACAAACTGACCGGCGGCGTTGATGGAATATCCCGCTGGTGTGTGCATCCATGAGTTGGCCGACAATATCCAGGTCGCCGACATCAAAGTGCCGACAGCCACCATGGCGGTGGCGAACATGTGCAACCTGGGGCCGACGCGTTCACGCCCGAATAACATGATGCCGAGAAACCCGGCTTCGAGAAAGAAGGCGGAAAGAACTTCGTAAGCGAGCAGGGGGCCGAGAATGGGACCGGTCTTGTCGGAAAACACACTCCAGTTGGTGCCGAACTGATACGACATAACAATGCCGGAAACGACCCCCATGCCAAAGGCCAGGGCAAAAATTTTCACCCAGTAGTTAAACAGCGTCAGGTAGGTTTCATCTCTGGTCCATAACCAAAGCCCGTTGAGAACGGTCAGATAGCTGGCCAAGCCGATCGAGAAGGCCGGAAAAATGATATGAAATGACACGGTAAAAGCAAACTGAAACCGCGCCAGTAGTTCTGCTGAAAAACCGTCAAACATGAGTGGCCTGGGGTGTTTGTGTTGTGATTCTAAAACGGGTTGCTACAACTTATACTTGTAGCAACCCGTTTATTCAAACCTTTGTTGTGCGCAGATAGGGACGAATTTCATTCCAGCCCTGAGGAAAGATGTCCTTGGCGGCTTCATTGTCAATCGAAGGTGGGATGATGACGTCGTCGCCCGGACGCCAGTCGGCCGGTGTCGCGACCTTCTTTGCGTCGCCAAGCTGCAACGCATCAATGACGCGCAGAATTTCGTCGAAATTCCGGCCCACGTTCATCGGATAAGTCATGGTCAGCCGAATTTTCTTGTTCGGATCAATGATGAATACCGAGCGAACAGCGGCTGTTTCGCTCTCGGCTGGGTGGATCATCTCATAAAGCTTGGCAACTTTCAGATCGGGATCGGCGATGATTGGGAAAGTCAGCGTTGTGTTCTGGGTGTCATTGACGTCCAAAATCCATTTGTTGTGCTCTTCCACCGTATCGGTCGAAAGGCCAATCGATTTAACATTGCGCGCTGCAAATTCTTCGCCAAGCTGCGCAGTCCGTCCCATTTCCGTCGTGCATACCGGTGTGAAGTCAGCGGGGTGGCTGAAGAAGAATACCCAGCTGTCACCGATCCAGTCGTGAAAATCGATTCTGCCGTTCGTTGTCTCAACGGTGAAGTTCGGGGCGATTTCGCCAATTTTCAAGCTCATTTTATTAAACCCTTCTGATGTTGGTACGTACGTTTTAATTCGTGCTCACATTATTAATGGGCTTGATATAGTGCGGTGGTTGCGATAAAGCAATAAAAAAAATATAACTTTAAAAAACAATTCAAATACCCTTCCGGAAAAACCATGAAACTAACCAGTTACACCAATTATGCACTGCGCTCCCTGCAACTTGCCGCACTCCATGCCCCTGATCTGGTGCGTGTCGATGATGTCGTTCGCATTCATCGTCTGGCCAGGCCGCATATTGTCAAGATTGTCTATGAACTCGGCAAGGCGGGCTACCTTGAAACCCGGCGCGGACGCGGCGGCGGGTTTCGCTTAAGCCGACCGGCGAAAGAAATTATTGTTGGTGATATCGTTCGTTTGACTGAAGGGTCCATGGATGTTGTCGAGTGTTTTAATCCTGCAAACAACACCTGTCCGCTTATCGGCATCTGCCGGTTGTCGCGGAAAATCAAACAGGCGACCGCAGCCTTTATGACTGTTCTCGATGATGTGACAATAGCGGACATAACTGCAAATAAAAACGATTTGCTCGATCGAATTTCATCCCCGCACTGAATTGAGCCTGAAATAAAACACCCCGGAGAACATTGAATTCTCCGGGGTGTTTTGCTTTAAAACATAAGCAGGTGGCGAATTACCTTCGCTGTACCTTGTAGATAACACCATCAGATGCGCGAATACGCAGGCGATAGCGCACCCCGCCCCGGTAGGCAAAGAATGTATAGCGGCCTAAATCGGCACAATTTGATGCACGAACATTACTATAACCCCGATTTCGAATCAGTCTTTTGGCCTGATTACAGGAGTAATTACCACTCTGGCGCACCGGTTTGCGAACCCGCGGTGGCGGAGTGTAGGGGCGTGGGTTGACCCGTGGTGGAACGTAAGGCCGTGGGTTGGCCCGTGGTGGGTTATACCGCCGGACGGGTTGCTGCCCCCTGCTTGTGGGGCTTATGCAACGCCGGACAACGCCGTCATATCCTCGCCACGTATCGGTGGAAACATTGTAAGACTTGTATTTACGCCTGCAATAATCAACATGAGGATTACGTGCCGGCTGAGGGTAGACTGGTTGCTGTGGTTGCCGCGGATAGACTGGTTGCTGCGGCTGCTGTGGATACACGGGCTGTTGCGGCTGTTGTGGATACACGGGCGGTTGCTGCGGCTGTTGTGGATACACAGGCTGTTGCGGCTGTTGTGGATACACGGGCGGCTGCTGCGGTTGTTGTGGATACACTGGCTGTTGCGGCTGTTGTGGATACACTGGCGGTTGCTGCGGTTGCTGCGGTTGCTGCGGATACACCGGTGAAGTAGGTCGCGGTGCAGCCCTTGGTGGCAGAGTGCCGTTGGTCTTGAAATATGATCCGGTGCCGGTGAGCGGATACATCGTGCCATTGCTTAAGCCTGTTCTGGAATGACATGATGAACAGGGCATGTTGCCATTATCTTTTGAATATTTCTTGATGGCATGTGCCGGGCTCACCATGATTGATGTCTGGAACGAGAAGGCCAGACCCAGAACTGCGGTATAAAAAAACGGCTTTGAAAACCACCAAAGCCGCTTTGAAATTGTCGGATTGAAATTTTGTGTCACTCGATATCCCCCTTCAAAAAGAAGACCATGCAGATTTTTGTCAGATCAACACCGTGATCTCTGCTTCAGACACACGTGTCTGCAGTCTCCATCAACTTGGCCCCATTTTGCGACTGTATCGTTGCACAGATTATTTTGCAACGCATTACTTTGGGAAATGCATTGTGGGGAAAGCACTCAAAAGTGCCTGATTATCAAGGGAAATTATCAATGTGCGATGAAATAAAATGGCTCCCCAGGCCGGACTCGAACCAGCGACAAGTCGGTTAACAGCCGACTGCTCTACCAACTGAGCTACTGGGGATCATTGGTAACG
>CAZJUF010000123.1:0-8804 GCA_964549055.1 uncultured Hyphomicrobiales bacterium
CGGATCAAAGGCTTGCGCATCTTCCAGCGATCTCAACATCAATTTTCGACTTGAAGTCGTCGCCCAGCGCCCCAATGCAAGAATAAAATATCCCATAAGGAACCCTGTGACCAAAATAAACAGGACCATTGCAGCATAGATCATAGTTCCCCGCAGAATTTGCGAAGCATCGCCGGTTTTGATCAGGGTTGCCAATTCGTAGCTGGACCAGGCGATTATTGGAATGTTGCCGACCACCAACAGGAAAATCACAGAACTCAGCAGATAATTTCTAAAATTGGAAAGCCCCGAAAAAAACAGAAGCACAGCGGCTGCAACCCGTTTTCTGGCCATGCGAATTGCCGGCGGGATGTTGAGAATTCTCAAAGCCGACTTCACAACACCTTCGTTGTCGCGATGTTCCGACAATAGTTCGCGCTGAGTTTTGTCAAGGTTGCGCGATTTTACCTGCGCCTCCACTGACAGCCATAGAAAATAGAGGTGAACAACAACCAGTCCCCCCAAAAAAGCAAAGAATGAAATGTTCTCATAGATGGTCAAATCGACGGTTGCCAAAGGATATTTTTCGGCTGCCGGGCGCTTGTCATATGAAACGTAGGCGACATAAAGATTGTGACCCAAACCAAGTGCCACAAATAAAATAACCGGGTAAAACTTCTTGAATGTTGTGTAGGTATAAAAGCACACCCAGGCCAGAACGAACCAGGGCAGTTCGTAAAGTATCCGGTAATTATAGTACGCAAAAGAGTATGAAAAAGCGCCCGGTTGAAAGGCTGTGTCCCACAGGGCATAGAGGAGCGACACGCCATAAAACAGCACCGCGATGACAAATCCCAGCGGAACCCAAAGCGCTTCAATCAGTATCCAGAAAATAAAAAGCTGATAGATACGAGCAGCACAGATGTGCGATGCGTAGATGGACGCCAGGCGATCCAGCGAGATGAGCGAATAATCTTTTGTCGAAAAGACAACCTCACCAGACAAGTCAGACCCCCTTACAGCTGTATGTCATCGCAATTCACGCGTTTTTATCCCCTTCGGAGGATGGAATTACCGCTGTGGCGTCTATCTCCACCAGCCACTCTGGCCGGGCAAGTGCTTGTACGACCAGCCCGGTTGAAACCGGGTACACTCCTTTGATATATTCCCCCATGGTCTGATAGACCGCTTGGCGATGACGGACATCGGTTATGTACACCACCACCTTGACCAGGTGTTTCATTTCACCGCCGCACTCTTCAATCAGCTGTTTGATATTTTGCATGACTTTGTGGGTTTGCTCAACCGGGTCATGGCTGTCGATATTCCGGGCACCGTCAAGTTCCTGCGGACATTGCCCGCGCAGATATACGGTTTTCCCGCCTTGCGTGATAACCGCCTGACAAAGATCATTGTCGAGGTTTTGTTCCGGGTAGGTTTCTTTTGTGTTGAATTTGCGAATGCGGGTATGGGCCATTTTGCATTTTCTTTCTATGAGATATCTTGTCTGCGCTGCATCATTACCTGGTGTTCGAGATACTTGCGCTGTGTCGAAATATGGTCCGCCAGATATTTGGCATCGTGCCAGACGCCCCAGATGAAAGACGAGCCGCGACATGACTGCCATGGCAATCCGAGGAAATAGATACCGGGCTCAGACGAAATGCCGCGATGATGTTTCGGTCTGCCTTTTTCATCCAGCACGTCACCTTTCAGCCAGCTGAAATCAACAGCGTAGCCGGTGGCCCAGATGATCGTGGTGACACCGGCATCTGCCAGGTTTAGCGCAAGAACCGGGTCGCTCACACATGCCGGATCGGGCTCGATGTTGCGGGCGTCAGGCTCTTCGGGGAGATCAAGGCCATTGCGGGCAGCATACGCATCGGCTTCGTCCAGCACTGACAGGTAATTGGCATCGCCACGGGCGATATTGTCGGCGAGATCACAGGCGAATGTCACCACACCGTCTTTAAATTTTTCTGTCCGGCCAACCAGCCTTATCCCCTGGGCTGCAAGACGCCGGAAGTCGACGGTGTGACCACCATTGGCACCGCTCACCGAGATCGTCACATGTTCGGTGCCGGGCTCCATGGCGACTGCATCCCACTTGCCTAAAACTCCCAGCCACCAGACAAAGTCGAGCCCGCGATAGCTTCGTGGCGGGCGATCATGCGGGCCAGCCGAGAGGTAGACATTCTTTCCCGCAGCTAAAAGTTCCTGCGCTATCTGCACGCCTGAAGCCCCGGCACCGACCACAAGTACTGCCCCCTGGGGCAACTGGTCAGGATTGCGGTAGGCGTTGGAATGGATTTGCATCAAACCAGCATCTTCAGGAATGATACTCGGCATGACAGGTATCTGGAAAGCACCGGTGGCGGCAACAACGCTGTTGGCTTCGATTATGCCATCAGACGTTTCGACACGAAAACCGGGCCGATCAATATTCCTGCGCACTTCTTTCACTTCGATGCCGCAGCGGATGGGAGCTGAAATCTTTTTTGCGTAATCGACAAAATAATCCGCAACTTTCTCCTTGGGCGCAAAGGCGTGGGCGTCGGTATCTAAAAACTCCATGCCGGGAAAGCGGTCGTGCCAGGCCGGGCCATTGGCAACCATTGAATCCCATCTTGCCGTGCGCCAGCGCTCGGCAATCCGGTCGCGCTCTAAAACCAGATGAGGTACGCCGCAATTACTCAGGTGTTCACTCATGGCAACACCGGCCTGACCTGCGCCAACGATAAGCGTATCTGTTTTTTCAATTGCCATTTCCGCACTCCTTTTAACCTGTTTCAGGGTTTTCAGTGGGCGACTTGTTAGTATGTTTGATGAGCAATTACTCGCCAACACCGTTTTTTTGTTTTAACAATAGGGGCCACGATCACTCCTGTGCAATTGATCAAATCGAGGCATCCCTGTTTCCCGGTTTAACCCTTTGATTAATATCATAACAACTTGAAAAATAAACAGAAAATATTCTCTGTCGCACCGATGATGGACTGGACCGATCCCTATGATCGCTATTTTTTGCGGCTGATAAGTAAACATGCGTGGCTGTATTCAGAGATGGTTACGGCCGAGGCGATACTGCATGGTGATCGTGACCGGCTTTTGCTATTTGATGAAACTGAACATCCCGTCGCTTTGCAACTTGGCGGCAGTGACCCGGTTAAACTGGCGCAGGCAGCCGCTATTGGTGCGGATTATGGCTATGATGAGATCAATCTCAATGTGGGGTGCCCCAGCGACCGGGTGCAATCAGGGCGTTTTGGTGCCTGCCTGATGGCGGAGCCGGAACTGGTGGCGACATGTGTTACCGCCATGTCTGACGCGGTCAAAGTTCCGGTGACGGTCAAATGCCGCATCGGAGTTGATGATCAAGATGTTGATGTGGTTCTGGATGATCTGGCGCAACGACTTTTTGATGCCGGTGTCGACGATTTGATCGTCCATGCGCGTAAGGCCTGGCTCAAAGGGCTCAGCCCAAAAGAAAACCGCGATATCCCGCCTCTGGATTATGACCGGGTCTATCGCCTCAAGCAAAAATTCCCCGATAAGCACATAATCATCAATGGCGGTATTGAGACCCATGACGATTGCAACGCGCATCTGCAACATGTGGATGGTGTCATGCTTGGCCGTGCCGCTTATCAAAACCCCTATATTCTGGCGGACGTTGATGCGTTGTACTTTGACGCTGGCTCAAAGCCGCCCAGCCGCCATCAGGTGATCGAACACCTGATGCCATACGTGGAGCGTAAATTGTCTGAAGGAACGCCCCTGAACCGCATTACGCGTCACATTCTGGGCCTGTTTCAGGGCCGTCCCGGTGCGCGTCGCTGGCGACGTCATTTGAGTGAAAATGCCCATTTGCCCGGTGCTGGCGCAGAGGTCATCGTGGCTGCTGCAGCTTTGGTTGATCAATAATGGAAATTTCCTCGACCATTGCTGAGTATTGGCCACTGGTCTTGGCTTTGTTGGCGGGCGGCATCGGTATGGGGCTGATATCGGGCATGCTGGGCATTGGCGGCGGCGGTGTTCTCGTGCCGGTGCTGTATGAAATTTTTGGTGCGCTGGGCGTTGATGCCGAAGTGCGCATACACCTGTCAATCGGTACAGCCCTGCTGGTTATGGTGCCGACGACAATACGCTCTTTTTATGCCCATAAATCCCGCGGGTCAGTTGATGTCAAAATTATCCGCTCTATGGCAGTACCGGTGGTTGCCGGTGTATTGATCGGCATTCTGGTTGCGCGGTATTCAAACCAGACAGCGTTGAAACTGGTCTGGGTTACCTGTGCCACGGTAATGTCCGCCCGGTTGTTTCTGGCGCGAGACAGCTGGAGCCTGGGAACAGATGTCCCCTTTGGGTTCGGATTAAAAATCTACGGTGCATTCATCGGTATCATTTCCACATTGATGAGCATCGGCGGCGGCGTCTTTATTTCCACCATGATGACACTTTACGGCCGCTCCATGCATCAGGCGGTGGGAACGTCGTCCGGCTTTGGTCCGTTGATTGCCATCCCCGGCGCCATCGGTTTCATCTGGGCGGGGTATGGTGTCTCTGGCCTGCCGCCGGGGTCACTGGGCTATGTTTCATTGATAGGTGCGGCAATCGTCATCCCGGCAAGCGTCACCGCGGCACCCTACGGAGCGCGGCTTGCTCACGGTATTTCAAAACGCAAACTCGAGCTGTTTTTTGCAGTCTTCCTGGCGCTCATCGCTGTAAGGTTTTTTGCCAGCCTTTACTGGTAGGGAGCCAGGATTTCATATCTTCTGATCATACTCACCGACTTCACCATACTCTGACAGATGCATGTCGATATTCTTGAAGATTGCCTTCATGTTGTCCTCCGACGTCGGGCTTTCGACCACCACCACTAAATTGGGTGTGTTGGATGAAGCCCGCACAAGCCCCCAGGTGCCGTCAGCCAATACGATGCGCACGCCGTTTACCGTGATCAATTCGCGAATGTTCTGTCCGGCAATCTGCCCACCGGTTGCGGCGATGCGCTGGTAATGCGCCACCACCTTGTCGACAACGCCATATTTTGTCTCGTCCGCACATTGTGGCGACATGGTGGGTGAGCCCCAGGTCTGGGGCAGGGCGCGGCGTAAATCTGCCATGGTCTTATCGCGATTGCGGCCAAGCATATCGCAAATGGCAATGGCAGACACCAGCCCATCGTCATAGCCACGGCCAAGGGGGGGATTAAAGAAATAATGCCCGCTTTTTTCAAACCCGACCAGCGCGCCCAATTCGTGGCTGCGGCGCTTGATATAGGAATGCCCGGTTTTCCAGTAATCGGTGACCGCATTATTGGCAATCAGCACGGGGTCGGTTTTGTATAATCCGGTCGATTTCACATCAACCACAAAGCGCGCATCTTTATGCAGGGCAGATAAATCGCGCGCCAGCATAACGCCTACCTTGTCGGCAAATATCTCGACACCTTCATTATCAACCACACCGCATCTGTCACCATCGCCATCAAAGGCAACGCCGACGTCAGCGCCCACTTCAAGCACCTTTGCGCTCATGGCATGGAGCATTTTTAAATCTTCAGGATTGGGGTTGTGATTGGGAAACGAGTAATCGAGATCGCAATTAAGTGGTATCACCTCGCAACCGATGCGTTTCAGCACTTCTGGTGCAAAGGCACCCGCTGTGCCATTGCCGCAAGCCGCGACAATTTTGATCGGCCGGACAAGCTTTTTATCAGCGCTGAGATCATCCATATAGCGTTGCGCCATACCATCAACCCAGATGTATTCCCCACCGCGCCGCAGTTCGAATTTTCCACCCAGAACAATATCCTTAAGCGCTGCCATTTCAACCGGCCCAAACGTCAACGGCCGGTCGCAGCCCATTTTAACCCCGGTCCAGCCGTTGTCATTATGACTGGCGGTGACCATGGCGACAGCAGGCACATCGAGATCAAACTGGGCAAAATAAGCTACTGGCGACAAGGCCAGCCCGATATCATGCACTTTGCAACCGGCTCCGAGCAGGCCATTTATCAAGGCCTGTTTGATGCTGATCGAATAAGACCGGTAATCCTGACCAACCACGATTTCGGGCTGGCTGCTTTGTTGATGCAGGTAAGTTCCCAGCCCCAGACCAAGAGCCTGAATGCCCAGGAGATTGATTTCCTTTTCAAACAGCCAGCGTGCATCATATTCGCGAAAGCCGGTAGGCTTGATGAATGGCAGGCGTTCAAATTCAGCCGTATTGGCGTCCAGTTTAAAAACAGGTGTTGGAAACATTGTTGATACCATTTCATTGTAATTACGTGTGAGTTTCAGCGTCGCAGGATGACCTGATTACCGCGGATTTCGAAAGAACTGAGGGACTTGAGAAAACTCATACCCAAAAGACTGTTGCCAAGGTCGTCGGGTTTTGCCACCAGCCCGCGAACCGAAGATACATTGATCGAACCGACATCAACATCGTCTAATCTGACAGCAGCCATTTTGGTCTCACCATTGGCGGTTTTAACCGGTACAGAAAAGACCAGTTCATCCACATTGATACCAACCCGGCGGGCATCAAATTCTGTGAGCACAACCTGGCTTGCTCCAGTATCCAGGATCATTTCCACGTAGGTGCCGTTGACTGTGGTTGAGATACTGAACTGACCGGAACGATCCGCTGTTATGGCAACGATGTTGTTATCAGTGGCACCGTCATCGGAATTTTGAAGCGTTATCGCTGTACCGGGAACAAGTTCGCCCAACACACGATTGCTCGCTGTCTGGAATTCTGCGCGATAGGTGTAAATAACGATCAAAAAGAGTGTGGCGCCAAGCCACATTACCGCCTGCTTTAAGGCCAGAGAACCCCGGCCACGATAGGAAACTGCCAGTGATGAGCCGATTACAATCAACAATGCCGTTCCGGTCACCAGCCGCGCCAGTTCCGTATCAGTAATGCCCAGCGCACTCTCCGGGTCGCCAATTGCCATAAAGGCGATGGCGGCAACGATGAGCAGGCCAAAGGCAAACCAGGTAAGAGAGTTGGACCCCATGCACGGTAACCCTTTTATTCAAAATTCGCGTAACTATAGCCTATAGATACTCAAATAGTGTGAACGCGGGTCTAAATCAACGCAACCACAGCCATCAGAAAGAAAATCTCGGCAATCTGCTGGGCAGCGCCCGCCACATCTCCCGTCTGTCCACCAATCTGCCGCAGCGCCAGAGCGGCAAACAGGATTGTAGCAACAACAGCGCTGATCACAGCAATTGCCGCACTCAAAACCGTCATCACGGGCAGCATAACAACAAGAGCGATGGCTAAAGCCACGGCATAGGTCAACATTGTGTTTGCCTGTGAAGGAGACAGGGAAGCAGCCAAGCCATCGACCCGCGCTGGCGGCAGGTGACTGACAATTCCCACCATGGAGCCACGCGAAACCGCAGCACCGGCCATCAGAACCAAAAGAATGGCCAACGGTGTGTATGTGTCACTTAAAGCTATCAACACGCCAAGTCGCGCTGCCACCATCAATGACAGACAAAGCACACCATAAGAGCCGACCCGGCTGTCGCGCATAATATTGAGTTTTTGTTCGCGTGTTTTGCCGCCACCAAAACCATCGGCCACATCACCCAAACCATCTTCATGCAAAGCGCCGGTCAAAATTATCGTGCCGCCAATCGCGATGACGGCGGCCAGAAAAGACGGCAGCCCAATAATCAAAGCAACCCAAAACAGCACGCCGGAAAACGCTCCAATAAGAGCGCCCACCACCGGAAACATCACAAAAGCCTCGCTCAGATTGAGGGTTTTGTCACCAGTGGAGGGAA
This sequence comes from uncultured Hyphomicrobiales bacterium, assembly GCA_964549055.1. Taxonomy (GTDB): domain Bacteria; phylum Pseudomonadota; class Alphaproteobacteria; order Rhizobiales; family JAJFHR01; genus JAJFHR01. The sequence goes on from CAZJUF010000123.1 coordinate 7,788, forward strand.
AGGGGACCCGCGTCAAAAAACGCGCAGCTTCGATAAATTGAGAAACCAGTTTCATGGACGCACACTAATAACAGGTTGGGAAAATGTCTATTATCCATAAGGGATGCGGTGTAGTTTTCTGTGATGAACATAGCAATAACGAAAAAGCGGTAGGCCAAATATGAAAATCTATGAAGAAAAAAGAGCGCCAAACCCGCGCCGGGTTCGGGTTTTTCTGGCCGAGAAGGGGATCGATGTCGAGTTTCAACAGGTCAGCATAATGGAGGGTGAGCACAAAACGGTGGAATTTACCAAGCTCAATCCGCTGCAAAGGGTGCCGGTTCTGGAACTTGATGATGGCATCGTTATTTGTGAAACCGTGGCAATTTGCCGGTATTTTGAAGAACTTCACCCCGAACCCACCTTAATGGGCTCAACCACGATAGAAAGAGCCCATATCGAGATGTTTCAGCGCCAGGTTGAATTTGGTCTGCTTCAACCCATTGCCCATTGTTTCCGTCACCTGCACCCGGCCATGGCCAAGCTCGAAGTACCCCAGGTTGCCGAATGGGGAAAAGCCAACGCAGAGCGCGCACTGGCAGGCATGGACTGGTTGAACACGCAACTCAAAGATCGTGAGTTTGTAGCCGGTGACACTTATACTATCGCCGATATCACCGCGTTGATCGCCATCGATTTTCGCAAGGTAGCTCGTATTGAGATACCAGATCAATTAACACACCTAACAGGTTGGCATAAAAGAGTTACGTCGCGTCCATCATCTGGGGCATAGGCTGGGTAAATGAATGTTTCTTCGCAAGGATCGTCGCAAGAAAAACTGGATGCGTTGGCCACGCAAATTCGCACCTGCCGCCTGTGCCTTGATCATCCGCTCAAACAACCCTTGCCCCACGAGCCACGCCCGGTGATCCATATCAATGCTGGCGCGCGCCTGTGTATTGCCGGGCAGGCGCCGGGCACACGGGTTCACAGTTCCGGTATACCGTTTGATGACCCCAGCGGCGACAGGTTGCGGGC
>CAZJUF010000124.1:0-8765 GCA_964549055.1 uncultured Hyphomicrobiales bacterium
GGTGAACGTCTTAAGATCCATACTGTGCTCCTCTTTTTTTTTCTAAGCCGCCTGCTCGGCGGTGAACGGATCGCATCGCGCAGGGTGCCGACCAGCCCGTTTCTAAGCCGCCTGCTCGGCGGTGAACGGCGAGTATGCAGAGCGTGGCGGCGATCTGCATTTCTAAGCCGCCTGCTCGGCGGTGAACGCAACAATTGCCCGGGCCGCATCAGCCCCGGTTTTCTAAGCCGCCTGCTCGGCGGTGAACAAGAAAAAAAATGAAAAAAAACTAGTTACAACATGCACTTATTAAATAATCCCCCTGAAAAACCAAAAAAAATGTGCCGTTACAACCCACTGACATCATTACCCTTTCAGTGAAGTAATATTTTTAGGGTTAAAAGAGCGGCACTGTTGCTATGTTGCTCAAGCCATAGCAGGAGAAAGAACCAGTTTTCGGCTGGTCCTTTCCCTGCTTTTCAATAAACAAACGGAACCGCTGGCTGTTTGTCAGGCTAGTCATGTTGATATAGGGCAATTTGCTGCGTTGCTCTTCAAAACCTTCAAAGTGAGCCAGCGCCTGCTGTAATGTTTCTCCTTTTCGTTTTGCCCTGCGTCTTGCCAGTTTTTCCTTGTTACCCCTCAGCTTGACATGCTTGAAACAGGTATATCCCGCTGTTTTTTCAGGCACTGGTTTTATTTGCCCCATTCGTACATAGTCGCTAAGCCGAACCAGCCACTTTCCACAATTTAATTGTTTCAGTGCCTGTTCATCCGCCGCAAACAAACGCAGTTTTGTTCCGAGAGAAAATTCAGCGGCATCATACTCCGGGAATCCCACGCCAATAGCTGAAGCATTATCCGCAATTTTATTTTCCGCCAAGGCCAGGTGAATCTGCTGATACAGTTTTTGCCAGAGAAAATGCACACCTATATCGGCATTGGGCAAAAGGAATGTTTCCTGATAAAATTCCATAAGTTCTCCTTATTTGTCGCTTTCACCAAATACTCCGCCACGTACCAGAACCGCCATGACGTAATGCTCATCCTCAATTCGTGTCAGCTGGCCTCCTCTGGCAAAATTATCAAAAAAGGTATAAAAATCCTGTTTGGCCTTGGGGGTACGGTACGCTCGGCCAAGATTGGTCACAGCACCATAGGGTTCGATTGCAATCGGCCCGGCGGATGTTTCCGGATCAGTGAAATCCGGGTACCAGGTATCTATAGTGCGTAAGGCGTTGCCGATTTTCTGTGAATGCATGGCAGCAATCTCGTCCACGGAATACAGTATTTTGCTTTTTTTGGTCTTGCTGTTACTCTTATCCAACACCAATTCTTCACTGGGATAGACTTCCTGCGCCTTGCCTACCTTGGCGTAACAGATAATTTCCAGCATCAGAAAATCATCTTCACTTGCAAGGGCGGCCGCGATACGTTCTGCCAGAGAATCGATCTTTGGATCATCAATGGTGAAATTTCTTGTGCTGAAATTTGTCGCGTCAAAGGTCCAGGAATCTTCCGCCCCCTTGTTCAGGGCAGTTACCAGCACCTCGATATCTTCCGCACCCACCCTGTTTCGCCACAAAAAACGGGCATTGGCAATATTAGCGGCATATCGTTTTGCCAGCTCCCGGAAGCCTTCCCTTCCAATATACCCCCGTACCGCCTTTTTAAGGCTCTGGTTAAAGGCTGCGTTATTGCAGGCGGATGGGTTTTCCATCCCCCCCAGTACTTTAAGGGTAAAATGAAGTTTCAGGGTATCCTGTCCGGTTCCCAGAGAGCAGGTATCAACCCTCTGCAGATTAGGCTTTTCCACTTCCGCGTCAAGCTTAGCCGGGTCATTTTTTATTGCGGCTTTCAGCCGGTTCGAGATAGTGCCCCGGACCGATTTCTCGATTAACCGAAGCGGGGTATACTCATCCGCTCTCTTTTCCCAGGTCGTGCCAGACATTCGACCGTCAGAGGGGACGAATTTTTTTTCAAAGGCCAGAACCGATACATTGTCTGCTTTTTTTGCCATGATAATTCTCCTTTTAATAACTTATTGGTTTAAGCCGTTGCGGCTTGTTTGCTGGCAGAGATAAAGGTTGTTTTCCAGATCGGCGTGATAACGCCAGAGTATTTCATTCAGGGAATTTATCCGGTGCGGCATCCGGAATTCTCCCAGGGTCACCACGCTTTCCGCGAAACGATGCGGCGTGTTGGGGTCACGTTGATTTTTGGCCCGGCCGAGTTCTGTTATGCCGTGAAAGCCTGTGGCAATGGGGACAATCCAGCCGGCGGTTTCCCGTTGACTGGTCCAGGTTATGTTCCCAGCCTCGTCCTGTTCACAACTATGATGGATTGCCAGGTAATCAAGCAAAGCATCAAGCGCGTCCCGACCTTGTTCCATTGCCTCGATCATCAGCTCCCGTCGTTCAATGATGGCATAACCGGGCATCAGCCGCCGGGTAAGTCGATGCAGGTCGGAATCGTTCCCCTCTTCTATTCTATAAAGAGCCGGTTCGCCGAAAGACAAGATATCGCCACCCGCTATTTTCATGGATGCGTGCAGGTGATGACAGAGCTGTCTGGTGAACTCTTCCTCGTCGGCTTTGTCGATACCGGCATATTCAATTACCAAGGAAACCTCCAGATGACAGCGGGCCTCTTCGATAAAAGCGGCTCTATGACCGTTTTTATCCAATGGATTACCGGTGCCAATAATGGAATAAACAAAATCACCGGCCCCCTTATGGGTTTGCAAATCCATTTTATGAGAGATAACCGCCACTCCGTTAAAACCGGCTTCAAGGCCTGCGGCATTGATCTTCCGTTGCAGGGCGTGTGCAGCTCCAAGCCAGGCTGTCATTGCTGGAAAGCCGATTGTAAAAGGGCTGGACAGGGCGTTGGCATTGTGAATTTTTATATGCGGCAGATGTAAAATGCGTCTTATCATCGTAGGGCCTCCCGGTTTTGAGATACAATTTTAAAGATATGCACCCGTACCGATTCATCCAGCTTTACGGCCTGTTTACTCAATAGTTTCTCATAGGCGCGGATAATCCAGGCGGTGATCTCCTTGCACAATCTATCCAGCCAGGCATCATCTTCCTCCCTGTCTTGCTGATACCCTACGCATAGCCAGGTTCTCTGGTGTGGCTTTAACCCTGAATTTCCCCGGTGGTATTGCTCATCGGCCACACCCCGCACAGCCCACATCCGGTCGATAAGACGTTCCATCAAATCCTGTAGGCGGTAGTCTCGGCCCTCTCGAATGCGCTTGTTATTGTAATCCGTCTTGAATAGCTTATGCAGGGCAGTAAAAATATCGCGGCATTCATAATAACGGAATGAATCGGTGAAAAAATTATGCCTGGGAAAACGGATATCCCGCTGGCGCAGTGTCGGCGGCATTGACGCCAACAGGTGGGCCTTGCCGCCGTTTTGATTGTTTAACACAGAGATATTCTGTGGTTTGGTGCCGCCGTAGCCTATGGTGGTTAAGTTGTATACCTCCTTAAACCCTTTTTCACTGTGAACTCCGTCACGTTTCAGTGCCCTGCCTTCCTTGGAATCGTCGGAAAAACGTATCGCGTCGATTCTCTTTCTCAGCTCATAGACTATGCCGGAATTGGTGAGTAGAGATAGCTGGTGGTAATCGTTCGCCACCGGGAAATATACCTGTTTGATTTTTGAACTGGTAATGGCGTCACCTCCAGATTCCGTCATCGCCAGAAAGCCGTCCTTCAGGGTTTCATATCGTTCGGCCTGAATTGTTAAAATGTTTTTCGCCAAATCTGAATCTGCCTGAATATGTTCAATCAGTTTTCGGGAATCAACCATTATGAGGGTCAAGAACTTGTAAACATCCAACGCCGCCGCATTGCCCAGGGCGTCTGCTCTTGCCTTGATGTTGCCAGTACGCAGATATCCATCACAGTTCCCCCTACCCTCGGCAAGAACGGGAGTCACGTAACCGTTTTTATTCTTACGGGCGCTGGGATGACTGAAGGTGCAGGGGTGGGTAGCCAATGACATCTGTCCAGCCCGTTTTGAGGCCTTGGGCAGCCAAACTTCCAAGGAAAATAATCGGTCGCACTCCAGTTCCGTTTCCCGAACCTCTTCATCGGAGAAATCGGATTTCAGATTCTTCTTGAGCCATGCCTCTTTTCTCTCTCTGAAAAAGGTTTCAATTGCCGGATCTATCATACACACTGCCTCCTATTATATTTTTACCAGGCCGAACTGGTCTGAATATAAATATTCCTGATTATCTCTGTGGATAAAGTTCAGCTCTCCATAACGCAGGGAAATATGTTGTTTGCTGCAATCACGTTGTTCCGCATACTGCCCGAGCAGTTTTTTGTAATCACGCCGCAACCATAATTTATCTGTTTGAGCTATGTCTAGACGTTGAATAAGCAGGATGTTCTCCCGGTCAATTGGCCGCCCCCGTTCGTCCTTCTCAATAAAAAATGTTTCGCGGTCGTCATCGGGGTCATACATTAAAAAAACCTTGGTTGTCGGCTCGCCTTTACGAAAAGGATTAAGCGCCTGGGGCAGGGCGGTGAGGTGCCATCCGCCAGCCAGATAACCCTGCAACTGTTCCGGCCCCACGCTAGTGTAGTTGGTGAGCAAGTCTTTGGTGACTTCATGTTCAAGGCCAGCCAGGGAATTGCGCCAATTCGATTGTTCCGTTTTTTGAATGCGCGGCACCGCATTTAAGTTGTCCGCTATTGCTCCGGAGTCAACAAGTTCGCCAAGGTCGTGGGTGGCCAGAGCTTTCTTGTCCTCATAGCCGGGTCTGCGAAAATATTTTCCCCCCGGCTGGTTTCCGTCCTGAACCGTCCGCCAGTTGTATTGCAGCAGGGCGATATTGGCGGCATCAACCTTTCCTTCCCGGTGACGGCGAACCCTACCCGCCAACTGGATGATGGAACGATAGGATGATGGTTCAACAATGGCCCAGTCAAAATCGTGATCACGTCCCACCTCTTCCACCGGAGTGGACACCAGGATAAATATAATATCCTCGGCATCAGTGTTATCGAGATGTCTGCGAATGATTTTGTCTGTAAAGGCCCTGGGTTGCTCATTCGGTCCTTCTTTGCGTTTGAGAACTGCGTCTAAATGTCTTTCCTGTTCATGCCGCAGGAGCAAGATCTGCTGGGAATGATAGGCCATGACCCTGACTTCAACAGCAGCGGGCCATTCACATTCCATGAGATATTTCGCCGCCGCGACACAGGGCGGGATATTGGCCATACGCACCAAGCCGAATGAAACCCGAATACCTGTTTTCTCATCCTGGCTTTGGTGATGCTGATGTTTGTTGATGATTGCCTGCTGGATTGCGGCAAAATAATGAGCCTGCTTGTTCCCTTCACTATCAAATTCATAGTCATCGACAATATTCTGACAGTTGATGATGTCGGCTTTTCTTCTGGCCGGCTGTCTGATTAATTTCACCACCCGTTTGTTGACAAAACTGTGGTGCCGGTCACGATAAAGCTCGACCGCGGCAAGATCCCTGCTGTTGGCAATGGTTGAAATTTCCGACCTGAACTCATCAATCCAGAGGCAGCCTATTGTATCGACGGCGTCACGGCCCTGACAGTAAAGTCGCCATCCTTCACGGTAGGAATTAAAATACCCCTCGGCCAGGTCCGGCGGGATTGTGGCCGATGAGATCATCACCTTGCGGCCCAACATTCCGGCAAGATGAATCAGGCGACCAATGGCCACCAGATCGCTGCCGGTAAAGTCGTCAACCTCGTCAATGACCAAATCAGACGACATCAGACGCAGGGCAGGCAGGATATAACGGCCGCCTCGCCTGCTTTCCGTTGCCGCCATCATATGATCAATGGTACAGGCCAATACTGGAGAGTAAAGAAATGGCCGCGCTCGTCTACGTTCGAAAATCGTTGCCAGGCCTTCTTCCGGGATATCGCAATCGTAGTCGACATCTTCATCAAGCAGTGACTCCAGAGATTCGGAACCAATATTCCTGTTCGTTTTTTCATCCGTCGATTGCTGATTGTGAAGCTCCATAATGGCAGAGGAACCGATGAGCACCGCCATCTCACTTTTATCCAGTTTTATTCGATTGCGATACTCATCCCCGGTTTGCATGGTGAGGGTTCGCAACCCCAGGGCCAGTGTATAACGCAGGCTGTCGCCGTCCGTTGACAAGGCCCGCATAACCTTGGCGTTGGCAAAGGTCTTGCCGCAGCCGGTACCGGCCATGTTGACGGCAAAGAGGCCCTGCCGGGATTTGTCTCCCCGTTTACGCCATTGCCGGATGGCATCAACCGCCTTGTTCTGCCAGTCAAATTTTTTTGGGCTGGGCCTTTTCAAGGTGATTATCCCCTGCGCCACCGGAGGCTCATGCTCGAATCTTGGGAGCAGGTGGGCGGTGTGCAGGGTATGTTTCGCCACCCCAATCAGGTGTTCATCCAGCTTTTGTTTAAACTGTTTGGTAGTTCTATCGGTGTTGGCAAATAACCCGGTGGTGTCCTGCCAGTTTGGGTCCGCATTTTGTGATGAATGATAGTGATCGCCCAGCATCAAACAAAGACGTGAATAATGCAGAACCAGCCGGTAACCGCCGTTATCCATACATTGTTCAAGCAATGGCAACTGGTCGTGCAGACGATGTGCCCATTTTTTCACCTGTTTCAGCCAGCGTGAAGATTGATCTAAAAAGCCGCAGGGGAATTCAAAACAGGCATTTAATCTCTGTTGGTACTTTTTTTCATCATTGTAATTATTTTCATAACCCCAGGTTCGGGTGATGTATCTGGATATCGCGAAGATATCGTCTACTGATTCATCTCTCCAATTTTCCTTGTCGGTCGGCATAGGCAGTCGATGGTGGGAGACAATAAGCCAGCATAGAAGACTGGCTGCCGGGGGAAGTCCCGCCAGCGGTTTTGAACGATCCTGGCGGATAGCAATGGCGAGCGATTTTTCATTCAGACGGCCTTCCATCAATTTCGTCAGCCAGCTCGTGTCGTTGTCGTAGGGCGCGCATGATTCAATCAGGGTATGCAGCAACAGACAGGATATCCATTCATGCCGCAGAGGGTCGCCCTGCCGGGAGCAGGTTTTGAGCTTTCCCTGAAAAAGGGCGGAGGCCTTGCCCCAGTCATGGAATAATGCCGCCAGGGCGGCCAGCGCCTTGATCAGCGGCAGATAATGCCAATCGTTTTCAAAATTCGTTACTATTTTCCGGGTACTGTTCACCGGTACCACGCCCCGCGCGTCAAATTTATCCTTATTGCCCACCACCCATAAAAACTGGCTTCTCGACCGACTTCTAATCCAGTGGCAGGATACGGCAGTACTTTTGCTGGCCGTATGGCGCAACATCTTTTTTACTGTATTCAAGCCCTCTTGGGTAATTAAGGTTTGCCAAGTGTTGTCACCGATGCGCTCGGCAAAGGCGTCCAACACCCGGCGGGTTTTTTTGAGGGCGTTTTTCTCGCATTGGGAAATAAAGGTCACCATCATGTCAGGACACCTTTTTTTTAATATTTGAGCTTGTTCCGGTATTTTCGCGTGGTCTGATAATTTTCAGGCCAAGCCATGTCGCTTTTCATAAAAATTCCTCGTTATTACCCAAGGCCAGTTTCTTGATCTGGTTGAACATGGCGTCCAAGGCCTTGTGATCTGTGAATGATTGCAGACATTGCTGGCGGAATTCCTGCTCGGTGGCGTTTTCTCTGGCGCAGATGAAGGCCCAAGGCAGAACAATGGCATCTTTTACCAGATCGGCGACGTCAAATACCAAAGCGCCGCGGCGGGTCTTGCCGTGCATGACGGCAAAGCCGTGCGGTATACCCAAAACCCAAAGAGTACTGGCGGCAAGGCCATAGGCCAAGTAATTGCCGTGATTCAGAAAGCTGTTGGCCTTATCAGTGGATTCCCTTTTACGGACAAAACCGATCATATTATTTTGCCGAGCAGCAAATTTATAAAGCTGTTTTGCCAGTCTCGCTTCGGCAGTGAGAAGATTTGTCCTTGTGGTAACGGAAACTATCTGTTCTTGATGTTTATTCAGGGTATCCGCAATAACGGGATCATCAATGTCAAAACCGACAATCTTCAATTCACGATCCCTGCTCCAAACCTGCCGTAAGTATTCAATACGGGCCTGCTGCAATTTCTTGGCAGCCTGTAAGCGTTTCTCGACATCAAACCAGAAAGACAGCCAGCCCTGCAGGTATTCCGTCGGCCGATATTCGCTTTGCGGGGTCAACCATTCTATTTCGTTTCCCATATACAACGGGGTGCCACCTCCACCGCAAAATCCTAAAAGTACACCAGCCTGAGCTAGCATGCGCACTGCAGCCTGAGTTATCGAGGTGCCGTTTCCCAACAGGATAACCGTAGTATTCGCAATGGGAATATTAAAATAACGCTTATCCTTTTTGGCCTCGGTAAGATATAATACCCGCCCATCCTTTTGCATAACCCGGCAATACTCCAGATAATACATATTGGCCCGTTTAGAGTGTAAAATGGTCTTTAAATCCGATGGCGATAGGTCACGCATTCATTACTTCTCCTTAATTACTCTTGTCGATGTCGCAGGTAAGCGTAAACTCCGAAAAGCCATAAAGCCGACGACGAAAAAGTCGCAATATATTGTAACAACGTACCTTCTAACTGAATCTACGAGACCAGCATGGTTCGTACTCCCGAAAAACTTCTCCCGCATTTTCTTCTTCATCCTGAACCCACCATACCATACTTCCCCTATCGTATAGCGGCTACCCCATTGTTTTTCTGTTTTTTTT
>CAZJUF010000125.1:0-5391 GCA_964549055.1 uncultured Hyphomicrobiales bacterium
TAAACGACATGGAAACATACAACAGGCTTAAAAAAGAGGCTGGAGAATTAATCCCATTCTATGGGAGGTTTGGACGGATTGATCAGATCAACCTCCTGGCTGCATATTACCGACTGATAAAACACCCAGCTTACCGGCGGCAGAACTGCCGTTTGAATATTTTTCCATAAAAAAGATTTCAAACTAAATAGTTCACCCGTGTAAATGTTCACATGCCCCAAAAACACAGCCCAGATACTAACCGGAACATCGGTCAGATATTCAAACACTGCGAAGGCTGATATTACCATTATCCTGCATCCGATTTTTCTATTTTCTTTGAACAGCTGGCGATGACATTTTATCACAAATGATTGATGACCTGTTCTCTACGGTGCAAAAAGCTTTATTTAAGACAAACGACAGGGTTTTATGTGCCTGTTTGGCAATGGGGTGGGTGTTAGGTCAGAATTATTCAAATGTACAAAGTGCGCGCGCTCGAAGTAGTATCGAAGAGTGTGGCGGGCACATCTTCTGTTCAATAGATGGGAACAATATGAGCGACGAAGAAATATCAGCGACCGGTGACAGCAAACCCGGTCGCCTGAAACGCTTTTTGCCTTTAGGCATCCTCGTCGCAATCATGGTGCTGGTGGTCTCCCAGGGCTGGCATAAATACCTCAGCTTGGAAGTTATTGCCCATAACCGCGATTGGTTGAACGCGATGGTTGGCGATCGCTTGCTGCTTGCTCTCACAGCCTATTTCCTTATTTATGTTGCCGTTATTTCAACATCGTTGCCCGGTGGTGTTATTTTGACAATTACCGGCGGGTTTTTGTTCGGCCCCCTGGTGGGCGGAGGCATTACGGTTGTTGCGGCAACGGTGGGCGCGTCTTTGCTGTTTTTAATTGCCAAAACCTCGTTCGGTGAAACGCTGGCGGCAAAAGCCGGGCCGTGGTTGTCAAAACTTTCTACCGGATTTCAGGAAAACGCTCTCAATTATCTGTTGTTCTTGAGGCTGGTTCCAGCCTTCCCGTTCTGGCTGGTCAATCTTGCCCCGGCCTTGTTAGGCGTTCGCCTCAAAACCTTTATTATTGGAACCTTTGTCGGAATTATTCCCGGCACCTTTGCTTTTGCCTATGTCGGTGCGGGTCTGGACAGCATTATTGATGCCGCCCAGGCAGATTATCAAAAATGCCTCGATACAGCTGGCAGTGCTGCTGATAATAGCTGTTCATTTGCCATCAGCCCCGGCTCTCTCGTGACCAAAGAATTGCTGATCGCTTTTGCCGCCTTAGGCTTCATTGCCCTTATTCCCGTTGTTTTGCAAAAAATCAGATCGCGGAAGGGTTAAGCCGTGCCGCAAGTTCTGGAAGTTGATATTTGCGTTATCGGAGCAGGCTCAGGCGGCCTGTCGGTAGCCGCTGCCGCAGCCCAGCTTGGCGTCAGCGTGGCCTTGATCGAAAAGGGTAAAATGGGTGGCGATTGTCTCAACTACGGTTGTGTGCCTTCCAAGGCAATGATTGCAGCTGCCAAACAGGCCAAACTGATGTCGTCAGGCGAGAAGTTTGGCATCACGGCAGAAGAGATAAACGTTGATTTTAAAAAAGTCCATGATCATATCCACGGCGTTATTGCCGCAATTGCGCCAACCGATTCAGTCGAACGTTTCACCGGCCTTGGGGTCAAGGTTATTGAAGCCGAAGGAAGTTTCAAAGACGCCCAAACCGTCGTTGCCGGAGACTATGAAATCAAGGCACGGCGGTTTGTGATCTCGACGGGCTCATCCGCTGGAATACCGCCCATCAGCGGTTTGCAGGATGTCGCCTACCACACCAATGAAACCATCTTTGACAACAAACGCAAACCAACTCATCTGATTATCATCGGCGGCGGCCCCATCGGCATGGAACTGGCCCAGGCTCATCGCCGGTTGGGCGCTGAAGTAACCGTTCTGGAAATGTTTGCTCCTCTGGCCAAGGATGACCCTGAACTCACCGCAATCGTTCTCGATCAGATCGTTCGCGATGGTGTCAAAATCCACAGCGGTGTCACGGTCAAGCACGTGGCAAAAAAGAGCAGGGGTATACGCGTAACAATTGAAGCCGATGATGATTTGATTGAAATTGATGGCTCGCACCTGCTGGTGGCAGCCGGTCGCAAGCCCAATGTATCGGGTTTAAATCTGGAAGCTGCGGGCATCAAATATTCACCGCGCGGCATTGAGGTAAATAAAAAACTCAAAACATCGAACCGCAAAATCTATGCGATTGGCGATGTCACCGGATCTTTACAGTTTACCCATGTGGCCAACTACCATGCGGGCATTGTGATCCGCTCGGCGATTTTCCGCCTGCCGGCAAAGGTCAACACCGACATCATCCCCTGGGTAACCTACACCGATCCTGAGCTGGCTCATGTGGGTCTCGATGAGGTGGCCGCGCGCAAACGCTATGGCAAAATCAAAATTCTGCGCTGGCCTTATGCCGAAAATGATCGCGCCACAGCAGAAGGCAAAACCGATGGTATGGTAAAGGTGATAACCAAAAAAAATGGCAAGATCATCGGTGCCAGTATTGTCGGACAAAGTGCCGGAGAACTCTTGCAACCCTGGGTGCTGGCAATAACCAAAGGCCTAAAAATTGGCGCAATGACGAGTATTATTGTACCCTACCCAACATTGAGTGAAATAAACAAGCGTGTTTCATATGGATTTTACACCGACAAACTGTCAAGTCCGTGGCTCAAAAAACTAATCAGATTTCTGGCCCGGTTCGGATAGGCAACTTTTGTAGTTGATGAATGTTATGAGCGAAAAACTGAATAGTGACCCAATAGCGCCGCCACGATCCGAGCGCAAGTTGAGGTTGGGTCTGTCGGCCAAGCTGTTGATTATGACAGCACTTTTCATCATGATTGTCGAAGTTCTCATCTTCGTGCCTTCGGTGGCAAATTTTCGTAAAAACTGGCTCGAGAACAGGTTGGCATCGGCCCAGATTGCCAGTCTGGTGGTTGAGGCCGCCCCCGACCAAAAGATTTCTGATGAACTCATGTACGCGCTGCTCGAAGCTACCCGGGTGAAAGGTGTGGCCACCCGCAACAATGAAATTCGTCAGATGATTTTGAGCAAAAACATGCCTCCGGTGGTCGATGGTTCGTTTGATTTGCGCGATCCCACCATGTACGGCCTGATAATTGATGCCATGGATACGTTGTTTTTTGAAGGCAATCGAAATATTCGCGTTCTTGGTAATGTTAAAGACAAAACAGGCGAATTTATCGAAGTCGTGCTGGCAGAAAAACCCCTGCGTAAAGCCATGCTGACCTTTGCGCTCAATATCTTCAATCTGTCGCTGGTTATTTCAGCTTTCACGGCAACAGCGGTCTATTTCATGCTGATCTGGATTTTTGTCCGGCCCATGCGCCAGATCACTTATAGTATGGTTCGTTTCAAGCAAAACCCGGAAGACAGGACGCGGATCATTGTGCCGTCATCGCGCGGCGATGAAATTGGTATTGCTGAAGTTGAGCTGGCCAGAATGCAGAATGATCTTACCCAGATGCTGCAACAAAAAAGCCATCTTGAGGCACTGGGGCTGGCGGTCAGCAAAATCAGTCATGATCTGCGCAATATGTTGTCCAGTGCGCATCTGATCTCCGATCGCCTATCCGGTGTCGAAGACCCGACGGTCAAGCGTTTTGCGCCAAAACTTATTGCCTCGCTTGACCGCGCGGTCAATTTTTGCACCCAGACACTGAAGTACGGCAAGGTGCAGGAAGACCCGCCAAAGCGCAGCCGCTTTCTGGTCAAACATCTGGTCGATGAAGTGCACGACACCCTAAATCCGTTTTTCGAACGCGGCGTATCGTATGCGGCAGACATCGAGCCAGACCTGGAAATAGATGCCGACAGGGAACAACTGTTCAGAGTTCTGTTTAATCTGCTGAAGAACGCCTGCCAGGTGCTTGATATTTCGAAATCAGCCGATCTGGAAGTTCGCACCTCAGCCTGGCGTGATGGCTCCGTGGTAACAATTGAGATTAAAGACAATGGACCTGGCATGCCTGAGCGCGCCCGTGAACATCTCTTTGATGCCTTCAAAGGCTCTGTGCGCAGTGGCGGCACGGGCCTCGGGCTGGCCATCGCCTATGAGCTTGCCACGGCCCACGGCGGCTCCATTGATCTGATTGATGTCCCCATTGGCGCAACCTTCCATGTATCTATTCCCGACCGCATCACGTCTATTGCCCAAAGTGACCAGTATTCCCAGGCGGCTTCTTAAACAAGATTTCAAATCGGATGAAGAAATTGCCGAATAATTACGATGCCATCATCCTTGGTGCCGGCGGCGCTGGCCTGATGTGTGCCGCCATCGCCGGGCAGCGTGGTAAAAAAATCCTGCTGGTTGATCACGGCGCTGAACCCGGCCGCAAGATTATTATCTCTGGCGGCGGACGCTGTAACTTCACCAATATTGAAACCAGTCCGCAAAGGTTTCTCAGTGCCAACCCGCATTTTGCCAAATCAGCTCTTGGTCGCTATCGGCCGCAGGATTTTATTGCTCTGGTTGAGGCCTATAATATTGCCTGGCACGAAAAAGAACTGGGCCAGCTGTTTTGCGACAACTCGGCCAGACAGATCGTCGCCATGCTTCTCGATCAATGTGAAAAAGGTGCGGTGACGCTTAAGCTCGGGCAGGAGGTGGGGGATGTAACCTGCACCGATGGCGTTTATTCTGTCGATCTTGGTCACTTGACGGCAACGGCACCAGCTTTGGTAGTTGCCACCGGCGGGGCATCAATTCCCAAGATGGGGGCAACCGATTTTGCCTACCGGCTGGCGCGGCAGTTTGGCCTTAAGGTTGTGGAGCCGCGCCCCGCACTTGTGCCATTGAAACTGGGACCGGATGAAGCGCTGTTTACGTCATTGTCAGGGGTTTCAGCCGATACAATTGTCTCTTGTGGCAAAGTGAAATTTCGTAATGCAACTTTGTTCACCCATCGCGGCATGTCGGGCCCGGCAATCCTGCAAATTTCTTCATACTGGCGCCGGGGTGATCAGATCGGCATAGGTTTTCTACCCGATCGAAATGCCGGCTGGCTGTTGCAGGCAAAACACGCAACGCCAAAAGTGTCTCTGCAAACGATATTGAGCGCGGACCTGCCAGCCAGACTGGCAACAGCGCTGGCGCAGCGAATTAATCTTGAGGCTGAACTTGCCAATGTGCCAGACAAAAAGCTCAACGAGGTTGAACGCAGACTTGCCGACTGGCGCTTCACACCTACGGGATCGGAAGGCTTTGCCAAAGCCGAAGTCACCGTTGGCGGTGTCAGCACCGCTGATCTGTCATCGCGAACACTGGCAGCAAAACGCGTCCCCGGTCTTTATTTCATCGGCGAAGCGGTAGATGT
>CAZJUF010000125.1:5491-8708 GCA_964549055.1 uncultured Hyphomicrobiales bacterium
GGCATATTCTCGGCAGCTTCCTCGCCCATTTTCATGGTGGATTTGCCATCATCAGCCATCGGCATTTTCATGGCACCTTCGTCGTCCATTTTCATGCCGCCCATGTTCATGCCATCCATATTTGACATTGCCATCTTGAGCTGGCGTTCGTCTTCTTCCGGCACTTCAAAAATGCCGTGTTCGACTTCATCGTTTTCGACAATGGCGTTGGGATCAGGCATCAGGCCTTCTTTTTGGAATTTTGTATACAGGCTGGTCGATGGTGACATTTGATAATCAGGCCCCTGGCCATAAGTCGCAAGATAAGTGGCAAGGGAAACGCCGGCAATTCCGATAAATACAAATAATTTAATCATGTCTGCGTCCTTTATTCAGCAGGTACAGCGGAAGGGGCTGCATCATCATGTTCAACCGGCCACGGCTCGTCCGGTGCCCGCTCGCCGCTCGTTGCACTGCGCACAACATTGATAACGAAAATGAGAAATCCAAGACCGATAAGATAGCCCGCAGCAGTAATCATCATTTGGGGCATCACCCATTCCTGTAAGGGCAGATAATCATATACCCAGCGTGGGAAGTACGCATAACCGGCGACAAACATCATGGTGATCTTGGTGAACAGGCCAATCTGCCACAACCAGAAATGGCTGTTGGCCATGCGTTGATTATACATCCGCCCGGTGAAATACGGGTAAAGATAATAAAACCCGGCAAAGGCCATCTGCCCGGCAAAGCCGAAGAACATGGCGTGGAAATGTGCCGGTATCCAGTAGGTATTGTGAATAAAATCACTATCGGTGGCAATCTGTGCGTTCACATAGGCGGTTGCCCCGCCATAGATGATGAAGGCAATCGCCGAAATCATGAACTTGAACGGAACACTGGCCTGGGCTGATTTTGGAATGGGATCGCTCCACAATGTGGCAATCCAGTTGAACACATGCAACACACTGGGAATAAACACCAGCAATGTGAAAATCTGGATCATGCGCTCATACCAGCCTGATATTGTATACAGCGGCTGGAAATGATGCGGTCCAATCGGCATGGCAAACAGCCCGAGAAGCAAAAATGCGACAACGCCGGACCAGTAACTCCACATAGGACGACCGAGAATTCGCGGCATCAATGTATAAAGAATGGCGATTGCCGGGATAAACGGCAGGTAGACAGCCGGATGACCATAGGTCCAGAAAACATAGAGGAAAAACTTGACGCTGCCGCCGCGAGCGGGATCAAACCATGCCGTCACTTCCAGCCAGTCTGTAAGCAACCCAAGGCCGATAAATCCAAGCGGAATGGTTGATACGATCAACAAAAGCCCGACGACTGCAGCACCCCATCCCATCATCGGCAGTTTATTCCAGCCGCCACACGCAGCCGCGCCAGCAATGGCGTTGCGCCACAAAACAAGCCCGGCCAGGAATTCTGAAACAGCAACCAGAAGGATAGCCAGATAACCCATCCACACCAAAGAACCGCCAACTCTGAGCGACATGGGTGCGTACGCGGTCCAGGTGAAGTCAGGCCGGCCGATGACCAGCAACACGGCAGCCACCATCAACACCCAATAGCTCCATTGCGCTACTTTAGGCCATTCCAGCCGGTCGGTGTTCAAAACCTTGGGCATCATATAATAACAGATCGAAATAACCAGCGGGATGAGAAAGCCAAACACCATCACCATGCCATGCAATGTCATCAGCGTCATATACACCCGGGCACCAAGAAACTGGACACCGGGAACTGCTAGTTCGGTGCGGAAAATGATGGCAAATGTACCACCAAGGGCCAGCATGATAAACGACGTTAGAATTCCCTTGAGCGCGATGCAGCGATAGTCATCGGAAAACATCAGGGTTTTCAGTGAAATTGTGCCGATAAAATTCTCAGGCTTCCAGTGAGGTGCGGCACCGGTGCGTGCGTGATCCATTTCATGCGCCATTGGTTTTCTCCCCGCTGTTTTTCAATTCCGCTGTTGGCGTATCGCCCTCAACCACCAGCCATGCCTTCATCTGTGCATGGCCGACACCGCAGTAATTTACGCATTGAATAAGGTATTTCCCTGGTTTTTTGGGTGCGCGTATCCATAATTCGCGCACATCACCGGGGTCAATTTCCGCAGTGATTCGGGCAACAGGAATGTTGAACCCGTGGATCACATCATTGGTGACCACCTGAAACAAAACCCTCTCACCCGGTTTGACGATGGCAGCGTTGCGGCTTATCTCATCTTTTGCGGTGATAAAGGCAAAGCCCCACTGAAACGAGACAACCCTTAAAATGCGGTCAAATTTCTTGTCGCGATCGGCATCTTTGACAATTTCTCCAGACACCGTTTCATTGACCCGCAGATCTTCCTGATAGGCCGTGTAGATGCTGGTGCTGGCATAATCACCATAGTAAGCCATGACCAGAAGTGCTGCTATAAAAAGATATTCAATGCCGTATGTCAGCTTCCAGCGCTTTTTCATCAGCAGCGCCATTGCCAGTCCGACAAGTCCAAGCAGAGTGATGCCGATCGTAATCGTCATCAATAGCGTTTGCCCGCCGGACAATCCCAGTGCGTTTTCCACAGTGTACCCTTTCCACTAAAATGCTCTAGTGCATTTACCGTGCAGGATGTCGGAGGAAAATTTCCCTGCGCCGCAATAAACATATTCGGAAAATAGTATTCATTATTTCGACGTCATGTCAACGCGAATAAGTTATTGCCGCATCATGTTTTTACACTTCGGAACTTAACGGTTTTTATAACCCATCACGACACCTTCGCGGCGGGGGTCCGCGCCACCTTGCAGGTTTCCGGGCGAGATTTTGGCGATACCGTGCAGACCACTTGTTAAGGGGCGAATGCGAATTTTGTGGCCCAGCTTTTCCAGCCCGGGCGCTATTTTTTCCAGAACCGTTGCCTTCTCAAGGTCTGTTACACCATTGCGGTTAATCACATGGGGCAGGGCAATGGCGTCCTGCATTGGCAGTTTCCAGTCAATCAATGCGATAATTGTCCGGGCCACATAGCCAATAATGCTACTGCCGCCGGGCGATCCGATGGCGGCATAAAATTCACCGTTTTTATCAAGGATTATTGTCGGAGACATGGAGGAGCGCGGGCGCTTGCCCCCGGCCACACGGTTAGCCACTTTTCGATCCCCGGCATCGGGCACAAACGAAAAATCAGTCAACTGATTGTTCAACAAGAACCCCTTGACCATCA
>CAZJUF010000126.1:0-8602 GCA_964549055.1 uncultured Hyphomicrobiales bacterium
GTTTTGATTTTTTCATTGCTGACCTTTTTGCTCTCCGAATAAAAGCTGCGCGCCATATCGCTTAATTCCGCCTGATCGAAGGCTTCCGCCGGTGGCACATCGACACCCAGCAGACCAGCGGCATATTCGATAACGTCCTGGGGTGGTGCTGCTTCATTGTCGCAGACATTGTAAATTGCACCGGGATTGGCGCGTTCAATTGAGGCCCGCAAGGTCGCAACGATATCGTCCACATGAATGCGGCTGAAAAGTTGGCCTTTTCTGACAATCCGGCGAGCCTTTTTTGCCCGCAGTTTATTCAACTGATTGCGGCCCGGCCCATAAATCCCCGCCAGTCTGAAAATATGCACCGCCAGACCATGGGTTTCATAGAGGCTTTGCCATTGTTTTTCCGCGTGGCAGCGCCAGACCCCGCGCGGCATTTGCGGGGCAAGCTCGGAAGTTTCCTCAACCCATCCCCCCTGCCGATCGCCATAAACAGCCGTGGTTGAAAGGTATCCCAGCCATTCAATTTGTGCAGCACGTGCCTGAATATCCTGACCAAAGACATCAAACACCGCATCTCCCTCTTTTGCCGGTGCGATTGATTGCAAAATGTGCGTTGCCGAATTCAAAAGTGCGACAACCTCATCACTGTGGCCATCACCATCAAAAATGACAGCATCAAACCCAAGGCCAACCAGTTCCCGGCACCTTTCTTCGCTTTGGCAGGTCCCGCTTACTTTCCAGCCTTCCTGCAACAATTCCCTGCCCATGGCCGTTGCTGTATACCCCAGTCCAAAACAAAAAAGATGCGGCATCAAATCTCCCATTCAGCAGCGACATCACTGTCACTTTCAACAGTGGCATGGTTTTTCTTCAGCTGAGCAAATTCCGCAGCATCCAGCAACTGGCTTAACGCCCAAATCGCCGCTGCCCGGACCACTGGTGATTGATCCATCAACAATCGTCGGACTTTTGGCACCAGCTCCACAGATCCCGAATTTCCAGCAGCGATCAAGACATTGCGAATGAAACAATCGCGGCCGCTGCGCTTGATCGGCGAGCCTGAAAACCGCGCCCTGAAAGCTGTATCATCCAGATCAATCAAATCATCAAGCCTGGGCGCATTTTGCTCAACACGAGCTTTGAGTTTTGCCTCAGCACCAGCTTTGGCAAATTTATTCCACGGGCAAACGGCCAGACAATCATCGCAACCATAGATGCGGTTGCCCATCGGTTTTCTGAATTCAACCGGGATGTGACCCTTAAATTCAATGGTCAGATAAGATATGCACCGCCGCGCATCAATTTGATATGCGGTGGGAAAAGCTTTGGTCGGGCAGATATCAAGACAGGCGCTGCAAGAACCGCAATGATCAACCTCGGGCGCATCGGGTTCAATCTCGAGCGTGGTGAAAATACTGCCCAAAAACAACCACGACCCATGTGTCTTGGTCACCAGATTAGTGTGTTTTCCCATCCAGCCCAGACCGGCCGCCTGAGCCAGCGGTTTTTCCATAACCGGTGCCGTATCAACAAAGACCTTAACCTCTTTATCGTGTTCCCCATGGATCCAGCGGGCAATATTTTTCAGGCGTTTTTTGACCAGGTCATGATAGTCACCACCTCTGGCATAAACAGAGATAAGCCCGTTTTCTTTTGCTTTCAGGCCTTCAAGGGGATCACATTCGGGGCCATAATTGATACCCAGCATGATTATTGAGCGTACATCGCCCCACAGGTTGCGCGGCAAGGCACGCCGCACCATGGTTGTCTCCATCCACGCCATATCACCGTGACGACCCGCGGCCACAAACTCTTTCAGCCGGTCGGCGGCAAGTGGAATGCTGTCAGGCGAGGTAAACCGAACCAGATCAAAACCACATTCACGAGCTTTTAGTGAAATATCCTGCTTGAGATCCGCGCCAGACAATTAAAAATCCAGATCAGTATAATGCGCAGACGGATTGAGCCCGCGAATATGATCAGCAAGGATGGGCCTGAAAGAGGGGCGCGATTTAATCCGGGCATACCAGTCCTTGGCATTTTCATGGTATTGCCATGGCACGTCACCCAGATAATCAATGCACGACAGATGAGCTGCCGCACATAAATCCGCCGAGCTGATAGTATCACCGGCAAGCCAGCTGCGCTCAGCCGCCAGCCAGTCAATATGCTGCATGTAACCGGCAATATTGCCCATGCTTTGCCGCACCCGCAACATATCAGGCGCACCACCGCCCTGTTCCGGCGTCATAAAGCGTTTGTAAACTTTTTCAGTAATCAGGTTGCCGGTGACGGCGACATAAAAATGATGATCAAACCAGTCCACAAGACGCCGCACCTCAGCGCGCTCCGCCAGTGAACCCGGCAAAAGTGTAACGTCGGATGCAGCAGAATACAGTTCATCAAGATATTCACTTACCGCATAAATTCCCGCTGCAATTGAGCCATCATTATCAACCAGTACCGGAATTTCTCCCGTTGGATTAAGTATCATGAAATCAGCACGTTTTGCCCACGGCTCTTCTTCAATCAATTCAAACGACGCGCCATATTCCCCCAAAGCCAGTCGGATACGGCGGGAGAATGGACAAAACGGATAATGGTACAGCTGAGGCATGGTTATATTTTAAAACTTTTTCGTCGACAGGTGAACATAAAAGCATACGACCTTTTAGGCGCAATTATGAAATGGTTAACTGGAAACATATTTCAATAGGGTATAGAAACTGTTGCCGGTAACGACAACCTATTTCGCAAATCCCAAAACACAGGACAAACGCCGCGTGCCTATCGAACAATTGATCGCTCTGGCTATTATCCAGGGCCTGACAGAATTTTTGCCAATCAGCTCATCAGGTCATCTAAATCTTCTGCACCTGCTTACCCAGTGGCAGGATCAAGGACCATTAATGGATGTGTCGGTCCATGTGGGTTCATTATTCGCAGTGTTGTTATATTTCTGGCGCGATGTCAAAGGCCTTATTGGCGGGTTTTTCGACCTGTGCCGGGGTCACCTGTCGCACCAGGGCCGATTTTTGCTGTATTTGATAGTTGCCACCATACCGGTTTTTATCTTTGGGTTTATTTTGCTGAAAACCGGATGGATAGAAAACCTGCGCACCTTATCCGTGATTGCCTGGACAAATATTATTTTCGCCATCATCCTGGGCTTAAGCGATCGCATAGGGGCAACCACGCGGGACATGTCATCCACAACCCTGCGTGATGGTATTCTCATCGGCGCCATTCAGGCCGTTGCCCTTATTCCCGGTGCCAGCCGCTCGGGCGTCACT
The DNA here is from genome assembly GCA_964549055.1 of uncultured Hyphomicrobiales bacterium. Taxonomy (GTDB): domain Bacteria; phylum Pseudomonadota; class Alphaproteobacteria; order Rhizobiales; family JAJFHR01; genus JAJFHR01. Next base: position 3,282 of record CAZJUF010000126.1, read on the forward strand.
ATTTCAATGGCGCGTTATCTCGGTTTCAACCGGGTTGATGCCGCCAGAGTATCCATGCTGCTTTCCATCCCCACAATTCTGGGTCTCGGAATAGCCACAGGCTTCGAGCTTTATGGCACCGGTGATCTGGCTTTGCAAAATGACGCTGTGATAGCAGCCGGCCTCGCCTTCGTCTCAGCCTTCTTCTCAATCTGGTTCATGATGGCTTTGCTCAAGAAAATGACCCTGATGCCTTTTGTTGCCTACCGCCTCATCGGCGGCGCGGCATTGTTGGTGTATATTTACTTGTAAAGGCGCAAGCATGAACGATAACGAAAAGCCCCCGATCCTTGCCACCAAACACTACGATGAAAAATCAGTGTTTGTGCCCGAGGCTTTATTGCGGGAGGCGCAACGGCAAAAGTCGGGTACTCTGGAACCGGTACCGGACATCTGCCTGCTTGATCCTGATGGCGACATGGTTCGCCGCTTGAAATCAGATGGTCGCGCCAAACTCCATGGTGGCTGGATGTGTTATCATACCGAGCTATACACCTTTTGCCAGGACGGCCTGACCTTCGGCATTATTGGCTGTGTCGTTGGATCATCATTTGCTGTTTTGGTGGCAGAAGAACTTTTTGTCTCAGGCTGCAAACTGTTGATCAGCGTCACATCGTCCGGTCAAATTTCACCGGTACAAAAACCACCTTATTTCATCTTGATCGAGCGCGCCTTGCGCGATGAAGGCACCAGCTATCACTATCAACCCCCTTCTCAATACAGTCATGCGCCGACTGTCTTGATCGACACTCTTGATGGTGCCTTTGAGGGTCTTGAAATCGAGGTATTAACTGGAGCCACCTGGACCACAGATGCGCCTTTTCGCGAGACTGAACACGCCATCGCCACCATGCAACAACGCGGTCTGCTGGCAGTTGAAATGGAAACGGCGGCTCTTTACGCTTTCGCGGCAGCGCGCGATAAATCTGTCATCTGCTTTGCTCATGTAACCAACCAGATGGGTCAGATTGATGTTGATTTTGAAAAAGGCGAAGCCGATGGCACCACTGATGCCCTCAAGGTGATTACAGCAGCAGCGAAGCGCATTTTACCTATTCTGTCGGACTGACCTGACTAAACTGCCCGGCGCGCCGAAAGCGCACCAGATAGGGCGGAACAATAGCTTCAACCGAATGAGGTTTGATACCAAGGCCTGCCAGACTGCGGTTTTGCTGTACAGCTTCAGAACTGACAATTGAATCCTGCTTCAGCATTTCAACCTGATCAACGGTGAGAATGGGATTTGGCAACAATTGCAGAAATTTTGCTTCAAACCGCGCCACAGCAAAAGGCAGCGGCACTGTTATGCGTTTGCGATCTATCGTGGTGAAAATAAATTCCATAATCTCGGCAAGGCTCAAAACTTCCGGCCCGCCAAGTTCAAATTTTCGCCCAACTACATCACTTTTTTCCAGACACGCAACAACCGCCTGGGCCAGATCACCGACAAATAACGGCTGAAATTTAGTATGTCCGCCACCAATCAACGGAAACACCGGGGTCAATCTCGCCAGGGCGGCAAATTTGTTGAAAAAATTATCCTCAGGTCCAAACAAAACCGACGGCTCAAGAATGCTCGCATCGCTGAAAGCGTTTTGCACACGTGCGGCACCTTCTGCCTTGGTGCGGGCATATTGCGAACTCGCTTCAGCACTCACACCCAAAGCCGACATATGAACAAGTTTTTTGATACCCTGTTCAGCCGCAGCTTTGGCAATAGCCTCGGCCCCCGCCACATGAACATCTTCAAAAGTCTGTTGTCCGCTTTCGTGCAAAATGCCAACCAGATTGATGACGGCATCAACGCCTTCCATGGCAGCCTTAACCGATTGCGGGTAGCGCAGATTAGCCTGAACCGCATGAATCTGCCCGACACCACCGATAGGCTGGAGATGATTGGCAAGATCGGGCCTGCGCACGGCAACCCTGATTCTATACCCGCGCTGTGCCAAAGCACGCACTACAGAGCGGCCAACAAAGCCCGAGCCGCCAAAAATACAAATAAGATCGCCAGAGTGCACTTTTCCGCCACCTTCATTTTAAAGAGAAGTCATGTTCCATGAATAACTGATTTGCCCGGCAATTGCCAATAATGATTATTAAACCCATCTGGAAAAACTATTATGCGCAATTCCATTGACAACAGGCGAATGTCATCCTAGTTGTTCGCCCCAATGCCCTGGTGGCGGAATTGGTAGACGCGCTAGCTTCAGGTGCTAGTTTCCGTATGGAAGTGGAAGTTCGAGTCTTCTCCAGGGCACCAAAACACCTTCTCATAGGGGAACATGGAAACACATTAATTTTCCTTGTTTCTGTGAAATTCGGGGGCGTTGGGATGATGAAAATATTTGTGATCATGACCGAGACCGAAGTGTTTACTCACTTCGGTCTCGGTCATTTCAACGTTTTGCTTATCCGGTGCGGATCTGGCTGATGAATTTGTTAACTTCAGTTTTCATCATCTCTGCTTGTTTGGAAAGCTCGCCAGCGGCAGACATCACCTGACTGGAGGCAATACCCGCCTCCTGGGAAGCCTGACTGACTCCAGTGATATTGCGCGTAACTTCCTCAGTGCCCGAGGCAGCTTCCTGCACATTACGGGCAATTTCCTGAGTAGCAGCGCCCTGTTCTGCCATGGACGCAGCAATAGTTGCCGAAGTCTCGTCGACCTGACGAATCACCTCACCAATATCAGCAATAGAGACAACAACTCGTTTGGTGGCATTTTGAATTTCGTCAACCTGCTCACCTATCTGCTCTGTCGCCTTGCTGGTCTGACTGGCAAGCTCCTTAACCTCACTGGCCACCACAGCGAAACCTTTGCCGGCCTCTCCCGCACGCGCAGATTCAATGGTGGCATTAAGAGCAAGCAAATTGGTCTGTTCGGCAATGTCGGAGATGATCTTTATCACTTCGCCGATTTTGTCAGCAGTATTCGCCAGAGCTTCCATCTGGGCACCGGTTTCCTCGACATCTGTCACCGCCTGTTTGGCGGACGCAGACGCTTGTGAAACCTGCTGGTTAATCTCGGAAATTGAATGTGACATCTCTTCAGATGCCGCCGCAACAGTCTGCACATTGGTGGCAGCTTCTTCAGAGGCAGCCGAGACTGCAGCAGACTGGCTGCTGGTTTCCTCGGAAATCGAAGACATTGATTGTGCGGTAGCCTCCAGTTCCGCTGAGGCCGCCGACACCGTTTCGATGATACCACCGACACTGGAATCAAAATTATCAGCCAGATCATTCATCATTTTACGTTTTTCTTCTTCGGCATGCTGTTTTTGTGCTTCCTGCTCGGCGTGGAACTCCTTGCTTCTGATGGCATTGTCCTTGAACACCTGCACTGCAGAAGCCATAGCGCCTATTTCATCCTTTCGATCCATTCCAGGAATTTCGACAGAATTATCCCCGTCAGCCAACTGGGCCATGATCTCTGTTGTCCGGCTGATTGGGCGCGCGATACTACGACCGGCAAAAAATCCGAAAAAGGCAATAAACAAGATGCCGACAGCAGCACCAATGAGCAATTTGTTGCGCATGGAAATCACCGAAGCATATGCCTCGTCGTAATCCTGTTCAGCAACAACGGCCCAGGTCATATTGAGAAAATTAAGCGGTTTATAGGCAGCAACAACTGCGGTTCCCCGATAATCCACACCGGTAAGCAGACCCTTGCCACCTTTAACAGCATTGCGAACCTGCTCGGTGTCGATTTTGGTTTTGAGAATTGTTGATTCCTTGCTGAAGCGCGAATCACTGCGCATCAGAAAATCCGTTCCGACAACATAGGTCTCGCCACTTTTACCCAGCCCGGCTGTTTGTTGCATAAGCTGGTTCAGCTTTCCAATCGGCATCTGGAAAACAAGCACACCTTGCAAACTGCCATCGGCATTCAGCATTGGTGCTGAGATGAAACTGGCGGGCGCACCATTGCTCGGTGCATAAGGTTTGAAATCATAAAAGGCTTTGCTGCCTGCGCGCGGATTATCCCGTATTGCACGGAATGCCTTACCAAGATCGGTTTTTGACCACTCACCGGTTATCACATTGGTCGCGTAATCAAGTTCCTTGAAAACCGTGTAGACAAGATTTCCATCCGGGTCAAAAAGGAAAATATCATAATAGCCACGATCCTGAAGAAAAGCGCGCAAATAAGGGTGGTATTTCGCATGAGCCATGCTGTAGGCAGAGCCATCTGGTGCCGCATCAAGCTTCTCTTTTTCTCCGATCTTATTCGGATTGTCGGTGATATAAAGACGCTGCAGTTCTTGGGTCTGTTGACTACCGAGATCTTGCCAGCCGTTAATCAACGCAGTCAATGCTTGACGTACAAAAGGATTTTCTGACTGCACATCAAGATCTCCCTCAATACCCTTAAGCCACCGTGAAAGCGCCGCTTCGCGATCTTCCATAACGGCCGTCAACTTTGATCCAGCTTCATATTCTACAGCATTTTTACTTTCCACGTAAGCGAAGACAGCCGTCAAACTGACAGCCAGAATTCCGACTGAAATAATCATTGCAGGAATTTTCACTGCTATCGACCACGAAAATGGATTGATGTTCATTGTAATAGCCCCAAAGCCAAGTATGTTTTTTTTAAAATCTTTATAGCTATAAACTCAAAACCGTTGCCCGTTGGTAAAGGAAAATTAATATAAGGCCGCTTACGGAGTATTTTCGTAAGTTCATTCAAAAATATGCATAAGGCTTGCCATAGCAGTTCGAATATTCCGTCCTCCAGAGACCAGTTTGTTTGCCTGAATAATATCGACGACCTCAAACAGCGAGACACCCTTTCCGCTGCACTCTTGTTATTTTTGAAAGCCTGCGAAATTTCCGGCAAGCTTGCCGGCGAAGAAAAATTCAATCTTTAAGGCGCTAACTTCCAGCGCAATCGATACAGCGGAAAGCTGCCAAAATCTTTGGCTGCGGCGATATTGCCGACGTATTCGGCCACAACCGGGCTGTCGTGTTCCAGCATCAACATAGCGGCGAACTGCTCTGTGGTGTAGATGCCGCCGGGCGGGGTGATCGGCTCAATTCTGGCGGCTCTGGCCACGGCCTCACCGAAATAGTTTTTCCGGCCTAAGATCGGATCCACTAACTGGTGCGCAACACCATAATGCAAACTTATGCGCATGGAAAATTCCATCGGCAGGCTGGTTTTCCCGCCCGAAAATTCAGCAATAGCATCCTGTATCAACAAAGCCTGTATGGCCGCTTGTACCGGTGTGCCCCAGACCGCAAACAAACCGTCACCCCAGGTGTTGACAAAGTTA
>CAZJUF010000127.1:0-8576 GCA_964549055.1 uncultured Hyphomicrobiales bacterium
GCACAACACCAAGCGCGCGGTAACAGTCTTCAATCGAATTGACCAGAATGCGAAACCCGTAAATATCTGATAGTTGCCCCAGTGACACGGATTTACGTTCAATCTTGTTCCAGATCGAAAAGGGTTTTTTCTCCCGCCCGCTGACGTCGGCCTCTATATTGTTTTCTTTTAGTTTAGCGGTGATTTCCGCTTCAATTTCACCAATCAGATTGCCGGCATCTTTGCGCAAAACATCCAGGCGTGAGGTAATCGACTGGTAGGCTTCAGGATACAGCACCTCAAACGACAGGCCTTCAAGTTCTTCGCGCATGTGCTGCATGCCCATTCGGCCGGCCAGCGGTGCATAGATATCCATGGTTTCCTGGGCAATGCGCGTGCGCTTGGCCGGCTTCACATGTTTGATCGTGCGCATATTGTGCAAACGATCGGCAAGCTTCACCAGCAACACGCGAATATCATCAGAGATCGCCAGCAGCAGCTTACGCAGATTTTCCGCCTGCGCTGCTTCCTTGGAAACCAGATCAAGCCGCTTGATCTTGGTAAGGCCCTCAACCAGATGGCCAATTTCGGGGCCGAACATCTCATCTATCTCGGTTTTCGTCGCCCCGGTATCTTCAATGGTATCATGCAAAAGCGCTGCCACAATGGTCGCTTCATCGAGCTTCAGATCGGTGAGAATGGCTGCAACTTCGAGGGGGTGGGAAAAATAAGGATCGCCCGAGGCCCGCTTCTGGGTGCCATGGGCCTTCATGGCATAGACATAAGCCTTGTTCAGCAAGGCCTCATCAGCACCAGCATCATAACTGGTAACCCGTTCAACAAGTTCATACTGACGCATCATACCAAAAGCTCACAGCAAATCACTAAAGACAGCGATTATGCCACCTGAATTCGTAAATGCCTATTAAAAGCTGCAAGTTAGAGCACACCGAGCATTTTGGTCACACTTTCCCGCCTTCTATCTTCAACGTGTAAAACGTTTGGCCGCAAAGACACACACAACCACGGCCATTGTTACAACAATCATGGCCCATCCAATGGTTTCCTGCAAAAATGTGGCCGCAAGTGTCAGGCCAAAAAATGGCTGGAGTAACTGCAACTGCCCCACAGCGACAATACCACCTTGAGCCAGCCCCCGATACCAGAACACAAACCCGACCAGCATGCTGAACACAGATACATAAACAAGACCGATCCATGCTGACTGCCCCACATTCACAAATGTATCGGGCATGGTATATATTGACAGCGGTGCCATCGCGGGAAGAGATAGAAGGAGCGCCCACGAGATGACCTGCCAGCCACCGAGTGTGCGCGATAGTTTTGCCCCTTCAGCATATCCCAGACCACAGATTATGATTGCGGCAACCATGTAGGCATTGCCAATTGGTGAGGCATCAAACCCCTGGGTCAGGGCAAACCCGGCAACGAGAAAACTGCCGAGGCAGGCAAATATCCAAAATGCCGGGTGCGGCCGCTCTCCCGCACGCAATACGCCAAAGATTGCTGTAACCAGGGGCAACAATCCAATAAAGACGATTGAATACGCAGAAGTGACATGCTGAAGCGCCAGCGCTGTTAGCAATGGAAATCCAATAACCGCACCAAGTGCAACAATAAGCAAAGGGAGTATTTCGTCGCGATTTGGCAGCTTTTCACGAAAAATGGCCAACAATACTGCCCCCAGAATCGCGGCAATTGTCGCACGGATTGACGTTAAAAACAGCGGATCAAAATCCATCACTGCCACCCGTGTTGCCGGCAGGGATCCGCTGAATATCAACACACCCAAAAAACCGTTTATCCAGCCACTGGTGATCTTGTTCATTATGTCGTGCCCTTTTTTTTGCATTTATGGGTTGCTTAAGGGCGTTGTTCCAGAGACAGTGCAGAACAATTTCTCTAAACTGTATTGGTACATATGACAGTACAAATCAAAACCGTGAAACACAAGGAAGTCACACTTGTTGAACAAGTCATGCAGGAAATCCATCGACGGATTGATGCTCACAGACTTGCGCCGGGAACAAAGCTTCCATCAATTCGAAAATTCGCGGAGATTATGCGGGTGTCGAAATCTACTATTGTTGAAGCCTACGACAGACTTGCAGCCGAAGGGGTCGTACAAGCCCGCAGGGGTTCAGGTTTTTATGTCGCAGGACATCTTCCCCCGTTTGCGCTTTCTAAACTTGGGGCCCGAATAGATCGCGTTGTTGATCCTCTTTGGGTGTCGCGGCAATCTCTGGAAGCGGGAGAAGATGTTTTAAAACCCGGTTGTGGCTGGCTCCCTGCCACCTGGATGCCTCATGAAAGTATTCGCCGTGCGTTGCGGTCTCTTTCTCGTGGGGAACAATCTGTATTGACGGAATATGGCACACCTCATGGTTTTGCGCCCTTACGAGAACTCCTTGTCCGGCGCATGGCAGGACACGGGATTGAGGCTGCGTTAGATCAGGTAATTCTAATGGAATCTGGAACACAGGCAATCGATCTCCTGTGTCGTTTTTTTATCGAACCCGGTGATACGGTGCTTGTTGACGATCCCTGCTACTTCAATTTTCATGCCCTGCTGAAAGCCCACCGCGCAAATGTTATCAGCGTACCCTACACGCCAACCGGTCCCGACCTGGAGTTATTCAAGACTGCGCTTCTTGAACACCACCCGCGCCTTTACATAACCAATTCTGCCATTCACAATCCAACCGGGGCAGCTCTCACCCCTGTTGTCGCTCACCGCCTGCTGAAACTGGCGGAACAGTCCAGCCTTGTTATTATTGAGGATGATATATTCGCAGATTTCGAAACGACACCGGCACCGCGTCTTGCAGCACTTGATGGGCTAAACCGGGTTATTCATATAGGAAGTTTTTCCAAAACTCTGTCGGCAGCGGTTCGTTGCGGGTTCATTGCGGCGCGAGATGATTGGATTGAAGGGCTGATTGATCTGAAGATTGCCACATCATTTGGTGGCGGGCCGTTTTGCGCAGAACTCACCTGGCGTGTTCTTAAAGACGGGTCTTATCGAAAGCATATGGATGGTGTTCGCCAGCGCCTGTCGCGTGAACTGGGCAAAACAGTCAAGCGCCTGAAAGACATTGGCATCAAGCCATGGATTATCCCTCAGGCAGGCATGTACCTGTGGTGCACGCTACCCGATAATCTGGACGCTGCGGATGTCGCCCGCAAGGCGCTGGCTGAGGATATCGTTCTCGCACCTGGAAATGTGTTTAGTCTTTCAGGCTCTGCAAGTCAGTTTGTACGCTTCAACGTCGCTCAATCAGCATCACCGAAAATTTTCGATGTTCTTGAGACTATAATACTGAACAAGCGCTAAAGCCCGATTAGCGGCGGTAGCCCGAACCATTTGGTGATTCCATTGGGGCAAGACCTTCAAGTCCGCGCAACAGATCTTCTTCTGACATGCGGTCCATCGGCAGATCCATGGCACCTTCATCTTCAGCACGCAGCGGATCAATTGTGTGGCCTTCGGCTGTGATCAGCGGCACTGCATCGGGCTCGGGCTCGTCAACTTCAACGAGTTTTTGCATCGAATGCACCAGATCTTCATGTAAATCACCTGAATCAACGGTTTCATCGGCAATTTCGCGTAAAGCTACAACCGGGTTTTTGTCATTGTCACGATCAACCGTGAGGGGTGCACCTTGTGAAATCGAGCGCGCCCTGTGGCTGGCCAGCAATACCAGTTCAAACCGATTGGGTACTTTTTCGATGCAATCTTCTACGGTCACACGTGCCATAGTCTAATCTCCACAAATTTCCGGAATTTTTAAATCTGGCCTCTATGTATGCTGCCTTGCGGCATTTGGCAAGTACACATGCGCCCAAAGTCGTTGATTTTTGCTAATTTTTCGGTAATTCATCCAGCATCTGCGTCACAGTCTTGCCCGAAACCGGATGTTGCCACGATGGATTGAGTTCGCGCACCGGTAACAACACAAAGGAACGATTGTGCAAATCATTGTGCGGCAACGTGAGATTGAGGCTGTTGTCACCCCCGTTCATAACAACATCGTCGTAGGCGATGATATCAAGATCAAGCGTGCGCGGCCCCCATTTTTCCCGGCGTTTGCGCCCGGCGGCAATCTCAATACCATGCAGCATCACCAGAAGTTCTTCAGGTGGCAGCGTGGTTTTGATTTCAATTGCCCCGTTAACAAAACCAGGCTGATCGCTGACGCCATAGGGTTTTGTTTCAATCCAGCTTGAGCGCGCCAGAACATCTGCTCCATTGGCAGCGATCTCTTCGACCGCGCGGTCGAGAGTTTCAGCCGGACTGCCCCAGGGGCCGGTAATATTACTGCCAAGAGCGATAAGTATCATGTGAAATTCCTGTAAGCCACTGCTGGCAATTGGTCGCGGAGGTTGTATAGTAATATTCAGAACTTAAATCTTTATTTTTCAGCCACCAATTCATTTTAAAAAAATCATTTTTTCAATTCCAAGGAATATTTAGATGGGTATTTATCCCGACGAGCGCCTTGCCCTGTTTATAGACGGAGCCAATTTTTATGCCGCAGCACGCGCGCTTGACTATGATATTGACTACAAAAAACTGTTAACACATTTCACCTCCCAGGGCCGTTTGATCCGCACGCTCTATTACACCGCCCTGCTGGAGGATCAGGATTACTCGCCCCTGCGACCATTGATCGACTGGCTCGATTACAATGGCTATACAATGATCACCAAACCGGCAAAATCTTTCACAGATGCCGCAGGAAATCGTCGCATAAAAGGCAACATGGATATTGAGATTGCCGTTGATGTACTCGAGCTGGCACCCCACCTCGACCACATCATACTGTTTTCAGGCGATGGTGATTTCCGCGCTCTGGTTGAAGCCGTGCAGCGTCAGGGCAAGCGCGTCACCGTGGTGTCCACAATGAAATCAAACCCGCCGATGATTGCTGACGAACTCAGGCGTCAGGCCGATGTTTTTATCGAGCTTAAATCAATCCTCAGCGAAGTTGGCAGGCGCCATAATGAACCTGCCGAACATCCTGTTCCGCCAATTGATGAGTTGCTTGAATATGGTGATGATGACAGTGTTGACCTGTAAAACCACCACCCCGCCAGCTGATTGCAGCTTGTGTGACCGGCTTAAAACTTACCGGCTCGACATAAAAAAGGACCATCCCGACTGGTTCAACGCACCGGTTCCGTCATTTGGTAACAATGATGCTGAAGTGTTGATTGTCGGCCTCGCGCCCGGCATCACCGGTGCCAACCGCACCGGCCGCCCCTTCACCGGCGATTATGCCGGCGACTTGCTCTATGCAACCTTGCTGAAATTCGGCCTTGCCACCGGCACCTATCTCGCCCGCCCTGATGATGGCCTTGAATTGCCCGGAGCAATGATTACCAACGCTGTTCGCTGTGTGCCACCGCAAAACAAGCCGATTGGCGCGGAAATGACCGCGTGTCGTCCCTTCCTCAAGGCGACGATCGAACAAATGCCAAATCTGCGGGTAATTCTGGCCCTTGGCCTTATTGCCCACAACAACACGCTCAGTGCTCTTGATGTCAAACGCGCACCCCACAAGTTCGCCCATAATTCAGCCCATGAAATTACTGGCAATCTGACATTAATCGATAGCTATCACTGCTCACGCTACAACACCAATACGCGGCGCTTGACCACACAAATGTTTGAAGACGTTTTTGTTCATATCGGCGAAAAACTGTCATAGGGTCAGGCAGAGGAGCGTACCAAACATGAAAAAACCCACCCTGCGCAACTTAACATCTGGTCTTGCAGCCTTGCCCTTTGCAATGGCTATGGTGATAGCAGTCTCGCCAAACGCCTTAGCCGCAGTCGAGAAAATAACCGTGTTCGAATGCGGTCAGGCGATCACATCTGACAAGTCGATTTTCTCACCCGGCGTTGATATGGGCGTGGCTTCCGACATTGCCATTAACTGTTATCTCATCACCCACGACAAGGGCCTGATGATATGGGACACAGGTCTTGCCGATGGCCTTATCAACAAACCTGAAGGTGTCAGCCTTGCTGGAGGAAAACTCAAAATTTTCGTCAAGAAAACTTTAAGTGCGCAGATGAAAGAAATGGGTATAAAGCCGGATCAGGTGAAGCACATGGCTTTTTCACACATGCACCCGGATATCACCGGAAATTCCAGCGCGTTTACATCTGCTACCTGGTACGTTCAAAAGCCGGAGTTTGATGCAGCCTTCAGCAAAAACCCGAAAAAATACCGTTTTAATCCCCAAACCTACAGCGGATTAAAGAACAACAAGACGGTAAAGCTGGACGGCCAGCGCGATGTATTTGGCGATGGCTCGGTGGTTATCATGCCAGCCCCGGGACATACGCCAGGCTCCCAGGTGCTTTACGTTGAATTGCCCTCAGGACCGGTCATCCTGGCTGGTGATCTGTGGGCGTTTGAAACCAACCGCATCAACAAATCCATACCGGAAAATGATTTCGACATTGAGGCAACCCGTAAAAGCCGGGTTAAAGTCGAAGCGCTGGCAAAGAAAACCGGTGCAAAAATATGGGTAATGCACGATCCCGGCCAAAACGCCGCTATGGCGCACGCCCCACAAAGCATGCGTTGAATTAACAATGACAGCAAAAATGAAAGCCGCTGTGATTTATCAAGCTGGCGGTCCCGAAGTCCTCAAACTGGAAATGCGCCCCGTTCCCAAACCAGAGATTGGGCAGGTTCTGATCCGGGTTAAAGCCTTCGGACTTAATCGCTCGGAACTTTTTACCCGGCAGGGGCATTCACCAACTGTAAAATTCCCGAGAATTCTCGGCATTGAAGCCACCGGTCTTGTGGAAGATGCACCGGGCGGCGAGTTTTCCAAAGGCGACGTGGTAGCAACTGCCATGGGTGGCATGGGTCGGCAATTTGATGGTGGCTATGCTGAATTTGTGTGTGTCCCGGCAACTCAGATACAAAGGCTTGAAACGCAGCTCAGCTGGGAGGTTCTGGGCGCTCTGCCCGAAATGCTGCAAACCGCATGGGGAGCATTGTTCAAAGCGCTCCAGCTTGAAAAAGGTGAGCGCCTTTTAATTCGCGGCGGCACCACTTCGGTAGGATTGGCAGCGGCTGCCATTGCCAAACAATTTGGTGCGGTGGTCGCTGCAACAACGCGAAATCCGGCAAGCGAAAAGCTCCTGCGCGATAATGGTTGTGACCAGGTCTTTATTGAAACTGGTGAAATAGCGGCTCAGGTGCATGAGGTTTTTCCCGGCGGCATCCATAAAGCGTTAGAGCTTGTCGGCACAACCACCCTCACAGACACCCTGCAATGCACACAAGCCAACGGCATTGTTTGCATGGCTGGAATGGTTGGCGGCCAATGGTCGTTCGACAATTTCTCGCCCATGGCCTCAATCCCCACAGCCGTCTGCCTGACCATTTATTCCGGCGGGCCGGAGGAGTTCATGGCCACCCCGCTTCAGAACATGATCACCCAAATCGAAACCGGTAGATTTAAAGTGCAGGTTGGGGAGGTTTTTACACTCGACAAAATCGTCGACGCCCATCGCTGCATGGAGGAAAACGCAGCGCGTGGAAAAATTGTCGTGTTGACTAGTTAGACGGGTGCGCCTTGAGCCAGGCGATGACCACCTCGGCGTGGGTGTTGGGGGGAAAGATCGGATAAAACACATGTTCGATGACACCGCTACGCACAATCAGCGTCAATCGCTTGATCAAAGTGAGGCCGTTGACTTCAAAGGTTGGCAGATTGAGCGCGCTTGTCAGCTCAAGGTTTTCGTCGCTCAGAATTGAAAATGGCAAATGCAGACGGCTCACTGCTTCGCGCTGAAATTCGGTGTTTTGAGTACTCAAACCAAAAACATCAGCCCCCAACGCTTTAAGCTCATTGTGATGATCCCGAAACCCGCACGATTGCGGTGTGCATCCCCGTGCACCGGGAATAGCTTCCCAGCCTTCATAAAACACACCCTCATCAGGACGTCCGGTACGCGGGTAAGCGTAGAGGATCGTGCGTGCGTGTAAGGTAGAAATATCAACTCTGGCACCATCTGTAGAGGCCAAAGTGATATCGGGCAGTTTTAACCCGGTCAAATGGTCACAAGCCCCGTCATCTACCGGAACAGGCAGATCATCGGGTATTTCGGCCAGGTTTTTATCCGTCATTTCCTTAATGCTTCTCACGCATAATTCTGGCCTTGTCGAGCTTCCAGGTTCTGTCTTTGTCGGACTGGCGTTTGTCGTGCAGTTTTTTACCGCGCGCTGTCGCCAGTTCCACCTTGGCAATACCGCGATCATTAAAATACATTGATAGCGGCACAAGTGTCATGCCGTCGCGTTGATTGGCACCAATCAGCTTGGCGACTTCACGCGCATGCATGAGCAGTTTTCGCGGCCGCCGGGTTTCATGATTATTACGGTTTCCTGCTTTATATTCAGAAATGTATGAGCTGAACAACCACAACTCACCGCCCTTTTCGCCGGCATAAGCATCATTGAGGCTGGCCTTGCCTTCGCGCAGGGCCTTGACCTCGGTGCCCACCAGCATGATGCCGGCTTCAAACACATCTTCTATCATGTAATCGT
>CAZJUF010000128.1:0-8571 GCA_964549055.1 uncultured Hyphomicrobiales bacterium
CCATTTGTAAACCGCTATACCGGTTTCACTTTTGAATTTTTCTGCCGCTTCATCATTGCCAGCATAATTTGCAGCCACCGTATATCCAGCTGATTTCAAGGCAGCGGAAATGCTGGCGCCTATTCCTCGGGTGCCCCCGGTTACAACTGCTACTCGTGTCATAATCTCATCTTTCAAAAATTCAGCTGGAAGTACTCACCCCTGATTTTAGGGCACGTATCATTATCAATCAATCGCGCTCGACACACATGGCGATACCCATGCCACCGCCAATACAAAGGGTGGCCAGGCCGCGTTTTGCATCGCGGCGCACCATTTCATGCAGGAGAGTGACCAGCACACGCGCACCTGATGCACCAATTGGATGTCCGATTGCAATGGCACCGCCATTGACATTGACCTTATCCGTATCCCAGCCAAGTTCCTTGTTAACCGCGCAGGCCTGAGCAGCAAAGGCCTCATTGGCTTCAACCAGATCAAGATCATCCGCTGACCAGCCGGCTTTTTCCAAAGCTTTGCGCGATGCCGGAATGGGGCCTGAGCCCATGATTGCGGGATCGACACCGGCCTGAGCCCAGGAGACAATGCGGGCCATTGGCTTTTTGTCTTCAGCGGCTGCGCGCTCCGCACTCATAAGAACAACGGCTGCTGCACCATCATTAATGCCACTGGCATTTCCTGCCGTTACCGAGCCGCCATCGCGCTTGAACGCCGGGCGCAAGCCACCAAGGCTTTCAGCTGTGACGCCCTGTTTGATATATTCATCTTCGGCGACCACGGTTTCGCCTTTGCGTGTTTTGATGGTTACCGGCACTATTTCGTCTTTAAATTTTCCGTCTTTTTGGGCAGCTTCCGCCTTGTTTTGCGAGGCTGCGGCAAAGGCATCCTGCTGTTCGCGGGTAATTTGCCACTTTTCGGCAACGTTTTCAGCCGTTTGCCCCATGTGGTAGCCATTGAAAGCATCCCACAGGCCATCGCTGATCATGGTATCAATGAAGGATACGTCCCCCATCTTGGTACCGTTACGCAAGTTCGATACGTGCGGTGCCCGGCTCATGCTTTCCTGGCCACCGGCGACCACAACTTCACTGTCGCCATTAAGAATTGCCTGATACCCCAAAGCAACAGAGCGCAATCCCGATCCGCACAGCTGATTTACGCCCCAGGCCGGTGCCTCAACCGGTATGCCGGCATTTACAGATGCCTGACGCGCCGGGTTTTGCCCCTCACCGGCGGCAAGAATTTGCCCCATGATGACTTCAGAAACATCTTCCGGACTGACGCCTGAGCGTTCCAGTGCTGCTTTAATGGCAACTTTTCCCAGATCATGGGCCGGCAATGAAGACAGGCCGCCGCCAAAGGAGCCCACTGGTGTTCGGGCTGCACCGACGATGACGACTTGTATTGTGTTCTGTGCCATTGAAATTTCTCCTATGCTGAATTTCACCAATCATATCGCCAATAAGCTTATGTTGCAACGCAAAGGTTGAATATTTTGCAGTGCACCATTTTTCATTTTACCATTTCGAATCTCAACCAACGGACAAGGTTTTATTGCAGTGCGAAAAGGTTGTTGGTATAGTGGAGAGCCTGCACACCAAATGATACGACTGGTTGCGGGCAGACCTGATGGTCAAATCCATGTTTTATCAGGCATTCGATTGAGGAAAAATAATCGTGACAAAAAAACCGGATCAATCAGACCAACCGATTGTTATAAAAAAATATGCCAACCGCCGGCTCTATAATACGGCAACAAGCACTTATGTAACGCTGGACGATCTGGCCGAGATGGTTAAATCGGGTGATGACTTTACCGTTCAGGACGCCAAGACCAATGAAGATATAACGCATTCGGTGTTAACGCAGATCATTTTCGAACAGGAAGCCAAGGGCGAAAACATGCTGCCGGTAAATTTCCTGCGGCAGATTATCCGGTTTTATGGCGACAGCATGCAGCACGTCGTTCCCAGTTTTTTGAATGTGTCGGCTGACATGCTGGCCAAAGAGCAGGACGAATTGCGTAGTGCCATGGGCACATCGTTCAACAAAGCTCCGTTTGATGCCATGGAAAATCAGGTGCGCCAGAATATGGATATGTTCAAACAGGCGGTTTCCATGTTCTCGCCTTTTGTTGACCCAACCAGCACCATGGCGAAGACGGAACCAGAACCGGAAAAAGAAACCACGAGCTCCAAGTCAGACGAGATGGAAAGCTTGCGCGAGCAACTGGCGCAAATGCAGTCTCAACTTAATCGCCTCGATAAAGACAGATAATAGATCTGACTGAAATCTTGTCAGCCTGTGACCTAACCATTGGCCACATGCCGGACAATGAGCCTTTTTTGCGGTTTGATTATTTCCTCGTGCGTTTTGACTGTTTCTTCGGGCGCCGAGGGTAGTTCCATTTGGGCAGCGCCAAACAGGAAACCTTGCATATAATCGATCCCCCAGTCGCGCAGCAAATCGACATCGCGCTCATTTTCAACCCACTCTGCAACGGTTTGCAGCTTAAAGTTTTTAGCCAGGTCAATGAGCGTGCGGACAAAAAACTGATTGTCCGGGCTTTTATGAAGATTTTCAACAAATGATCCGTCAATCTTGACCATGTCGACGTTCATCAGCTTCAAATTCTGGAACGATGTATAGCCGGCACCAAAATCATCGATGGCAATACGGCAACCAAGATCGCGCAGGGAGGAAACAAATTTGGTTGATTCCTCAATATCATTGATGGCCACGGTTTCGGTGATCTCCACCGTCAATCGATCGGCAATCTGGTGGTTGCTTTGTATCAGGGCTTTAAGGTTGGCGAGCCACGAGGGATCGGTGGCCGTAAGGCCGGAAACATTGAATGTCAGATTGACGTGGGGAGCTGAAAGCAGTGCCTCAATGGTGAGCTCCAGAACACGGTGATCAATAAGCCTTACCAGCCCCAATTGTTCGGCAACCGGTATGAAATGGCCGGCAGAAACAATCTCGTTATTGGGTTTAACCAGTCGAAGCAGGCACTCATAATGCGCCGGCTGGCCGGTTTGCGCATCGACAATCGGCTGGAACCCCAACCGCAGGCGGCGGTCATTAAGGGCGGAAATTATCTCATCGGCAAACATGACATTTCGTTTTCTCAACGATTCTCTTTTGCTCGAATATTCATAAGGAACAAAGTGGTCCATGTGGCGTTGCTTGGCCAACCCTAAGGCTTCTTCTGCCCGCACCATTCCTTCCTGGGCGGAATGCGCATGACGCGGCATGACAACACCGCCGAGGGAAATTGCCGCTGAAACCGGTCCGACATCGGTTTCAATCACGGCACCGCGAATCACTTCATCAAGCCGGCCAGCGGCAATGCGCATATCTTCATCATTGCAATTTGTCAGCAGGATACCGAATTTATTACCGGCATACCGGCCCATCGTGTCGCCACCGCGCAATTTCCCCTTGATCCGGTTGGCCACAACTGCAATCACCTGATCGGCGACATCAAACCCATAGGCATCATTGACCATGGCAAGATTATTGATGGCGGCCAATAAAAACGCACACGGCTGGCGCGTTTTCTCCGACGTCTTCAAAGCCTCTTCCAGGGTTTCACTCAAACGCAATCTGTTCATATGCCCGGTTAACGGATCATAGGAACTTAAGTAAGCCAGTTCCTGTTCGCGCTGATGGCGCTCATCGAACAATCGGATAATACCCTGAGCTTTGGCCGGTTTTCCGTTTTCATCACCAAACCATTTCCCGGCATCTTCAATCCAGCAGGACTCGTGACCATTGCGTCCGTGGGGAAAAACCCGGTATTGAATTTCGTACGGGACACCTTCGCCCTCATCGCTTTGGCCACTGTTCATCACCGCTTCATAGCGGTTGGTCAGATTGTCCGAATCAAGAAATGACGCAAACCCGCGACCGGTATTCAAAAGGCTTAAATCCGGCACCGGAAGAAGGTCACCAACATTGTCGCCCCAATGCAGGGTATCTTCGGCGATATTCCATTCGTAAACAGCATGTTCGACAGACTTCAAAACCTGACGAATTCTGCTCAAAGTTACAGTGTCATCGTCAACACCGTCTTCAGTGCGCACATCCAGGCGCCTGCGGTCGGTGTTTTCGGTCAATTCACTGTCCTGCCCGATACCACCTTCATCAGGGGCTACCGGGCTTTCCTCACCAAACTCAAAGGTGGTCACATCTGCCTCCTCGCCCATTTTAGGCGCATAGATTTCTCAGCCATTCGATATTTTCCCGCAACGAACAGCATCATTTTTTAAAAATCTAATTGAGAAACCTTAAAAAAGCCGAAAAATCTCGCAGGCGATGCCGGTTTAAAATCAACAAACCCGGGGAAATTCCATACAATTGCTTCCGCTTCATCGATACATGGTTAATAATTGATTAACGCCAAGTTGGCCGGGTTATTGCGTGTAACAGCAACAAGTGATCCAAAATGAAACAAACGGTGATGCATGCGCATTGAGCCCACAACTCAAACCTTTCGACGCCAATCTTCAATGCGCCAGCAACCAGGCAGCGTGTTGAACCCGGCCGGGTCCAGGGGCAAGGGGTCGTTCAGCGATGCCGGGTCGGCGCAAAACAATGATGCTGTGAGCACAAGGTCGGCAGGCAAAGACATCGTTGCTCTGCACCAGCGCACACACGACCAATCACAATTGAGCGCAAAGCGCTGGCGGGCGTTTGTACCTTTTATCGCTCAATATATTGGCCAGGAGACAGCAACCGAAACACCGGCACGCGCTGTCCGGCGCCATGCCGATTTTGCCCGGGAAACGTACAGGAAACAAATTTCTTTAACACCGGGTCCACGTACAGTGTCCAGCATCTGAGATAAACCGGCCCGCTGACCGGGGTTTTAGCTGATGTTATTGGCTGGAAATTGCGGGCTTTGCGACTTTTCCCCTATTTAGACCGGTCCTGTAAAATACAACTTTTACGTAGTTGAAGCTCGGCAGAAAAACCTCCATTTTTATAATGTAAGAACTACCACTTCAGGGTAGTTTGCAATATGTTGTTGCTGATTCCATTAAAAATAATAAAAACAAGGAGTTGACAAGAATGAGTACAATCAAGCTAAGCAAAGCAAATTCCATCATCCGTAGCGTATTCAAAAAGGGCGCAAAACTGGGTCTCGGCCCTCTGGCTGTGGTGGTGCTGGATGACGGCGGCCATATCAAGGCCCAGCAGTCTCAGGACGGCGTCGGGTTCCTCAAATCCCAAGTCGCCGAGGCCAAAGCCTATGGCTCTTTGGGCATGGGTAAAAACTCCCGGAAACTGGGGGAAAATGCCAATGAACGGCCACATCACGCTCAAGCTTTGAATGCTATAACAGGCGGTCGTTATATGCCGGTTGCCGGCGGTGTTATTATCAAGAACAAAGCCGGTCAGATTGTCGGGGCTGTTGGTGTTTCGGGAGCGCAGTCAAAGAGCGATGAGCAGTGCGCGCTTTGGGCCATCGAGCATTGCGGTTTTGTGGCTGAATGAACTTTTACAAAAAAATCTAAAACAGCCCGCTACCGGGACCAACACCAAAATCGCGCCGGGCCGATTGTATGGTGACCGAATATCCGGCAATAACATCAATCAGCGATATCAGCGTTAGAAGAAAAAACGTTGATGTCGCTGCCTGCTCTATGACAATAAATTCAACCAGAAATCCGATGAAAAGCAAAGTTGACAACATGTGATCAATAATCGAGACGGTGCCTGAGCGCGTTGCCTTGAGCAATTCGATAAAGAGCAGGAACAAAGCCGCCGCCACCAGCATGTCACCCAGATTAAACACCCATTGGACACCGGAAATCATGGTCACAGAAAATATCGCGGTTTCAAACGTGCTGGTGGTGAAAAACACGATGGAATTGTAGCCCGCAAATACCAGTATCAATAAGGGGAAGTTTAACAACATAGCATCCCGTGTCCCTGAAAATTATCTCATTTTCCATGCAACCGGTGTTGCAATACAAAAAGGCCCGCCAATGGCAGACCTTTTATAGATCACATTTGAACGAATTCAAATGGTTCTAGTATGTTTCTTTAGGCTCAAGAACCTGACGGCCATTATAGATCCCGCTTTTGAGATCAATATGGTGCGGGCGATGCAATTCGCCGGTTTCCTTGTTTTCCACATATGATGGCTGTTTCAGCGCATCTGTTGAACGTCGGTGGCCACGTTTCATACGTGTCACTTTTTTCATAGGGACTGCCATAGTGCACTCCATTCCTTAATCTGGTCTATGAGAATAATTCTCTTAAATCCGAAGCACCTATCAGGTGTCTCAGAGCTGATTTCGGTGGCTTATACGCGCAATGAGGCAAAGATGCCAGTAAAACCATCACCAAAATTCGAGATAAGATTAAAAAAAACCAATCTCCCGGTTTAATTGGTGAAAATACAAGTGGCTCGGCCTCTGATTGCCCTGAGGCGTTTTTGTAACGAATTTGCCAGACGCCCCAGTTTTCGCGATGGTCTGGCAGGGTTTCTGGCGATAGGATTGGGCAAGGCTGCTGCCAGTAAAGCTGCCTGAGCCGGGTTAAGATTTGCAGCATTACGGCCAAAATAAAGGCGCGCCGCTGCTTCTGCGCCATAGGTCCCCGGCCCCCACTCGACGATGTTGAGATAAATCTCAATCATGCGCCGCTTCGTCCATACCATATCAAGCCAATAAGCAATCGGCACTTCCAGCGCCTTGCGCAGATAATTTCGCGACGGCCACAAAAACAGATTGCGCGCTACCTGCATGGGGATAGTACTGGCACCGCGCGGGCGATTATTGCCTGATCTTTGTAAATCCTGCCACACGGTTTCAACGGCCAGCCAGTCGACACCATTGTGCTGGCAAAAGCGCCCGTCTTCAGAAGCGATAACCGCATAAGCCAGATTATCAGAAATCCGGTTGAGCGGTTGCCAGCGGTAATCGGTCTGAACACCGCTGGCCATGCGCCATAACATCAGGGCCGAATACGATGGCGGGACAAAACGATAAAGCACGCTCAGCCCGATCAAAATCAGGCTGACAATGACAATTGCACTCATGAAAAACCGCAAAGCCCGCGGCAGAAATCTGCGCTTTGGTCGCACTTGCCTTGTCTGAGTTGGTCTTATCACCGTACTGAGCGCCCGGGAACTGGTTGAAAATCTACGCTTTCCTATTTCGCACAGGATGCTATCAAGACCTACTGATTAATTGAACACGAATGACAGAATTAAATGACCTTTGAACAACGGCTCGCGGAAAATGCCACGGCTGTGGATGGCTGGCTTGATGACCGCTTAAGCGATGCTCACGTATCTGCACCAAATCTGTGGCAGGCGATGCGCTATGCTGCTTTGGGGGCGGGCAAGCGCTTGCGGCCGTTTTTGCTGATTGAAACCGCTGCCATGTTTGGTGTTGCGCGTGATGCAGCATTGCCAGCGGCTGGTGCGCTGGAATGTGTTCATTGTTATTCACTGGTGCATGATGATTTACCGGCGATGGATGATGATGATTTGCGCCGGGGCAAGCCCACGGTTCATAAGGCTTTTGATGAAGCAACAGCGATACTTGCTGGCGACAGCTTGCTGACACTTGCTTTTGAGATTTTGAGCACTGAAGCAGCCCATGAAGATGCAACCGTTCGCCTTGAACTGGTTCAGGCGCTGGCTAAAGCCTGTGGCGCTGATGGCATGGCCGGGGGCCAGATGCTTGATCTTGCCGCCGAGACAATACCAGCCAAACTCGATGACATCAGATTGATACAATCGTTAAAAACCGGGTGCCTGATCAAGCATGCCTGTCATGCAGGCGCTATTTTAGGCCGGGCATCGGGTGAACAAACAGCTTGTCTTTTGGCTTATGCGGAAAAGCTTGGATTGGCTTTTCAGATTGCTGATGATCTTCTCGATCATGAAAGTTCACCTGAAACACTTGGCAAGGCAACGCAAAAAGATGCTGATGCTGGCAAAGCCACATTTGTGTCTCTGCTGGGTGCTGATGAGGCGCGGACCTTGGCACAACAAATGGTGGTGCAAGCGATTGATGCTTTGTCGGGTTTTGGCAAAGACGCAGACATGCTGACAGCGGCGGCCGAGTTTGCGATTATGCGGGAGAAATAGAGTTTTGTTTCCGGCGATAGTATTGGGTTTTTAGTGGCGCTCAAGCGGCGCGCAGCCTGCGGACCCCTCTTGGGACTTGGGGGCCCTAGTCCAACGCTTCGCTCGTCCGGGAGCGCCACTGACAATCTGTCGTTGTGGTCTCCGGGAGCAATACGGAAAATCCGGCATATAGTCACCGAATGACACACGAAAAACCTGTCATTGTGGCACCGGAGGAGCGCAGCGAACGACTAGCGAGGAAGCCCGAGCGCAGGCTGCGCGCCGCTTGAGCGCCACTAACAATAAGTGCCATCCACAAAACAAAAAACTCAGCTTTATCGCGTCAGCTCATTGCTTTTTGCAGGTTTTCGTCGATTTTGTCTAAAAACCCCGTGGTCGTGCACCACGCTTGGTCAGCGCCGACCAGCAAGGCGAGGTCCTTGGTCATGGAGCCGCTTTGGATAGTGTTGACGACGGTTTCT
>CAZJUF010000129.1:0-8529 GCA_964549055.1 uncultured Hyphomicrobiales bacterium
CATGGACCATGGCAAGTTCAACCGAACGGGTCTGTAACACTTTAGCGCCGAGCGACGCCATCTCAAGCATCTCTTCATAGGAGATTCGTGTCAATTTTTGGGCTTTTGACACTATTCTGGGATCGGTTGTATAGACCCCGTCGACATCTGTATAGATATCACAGCGCCGCGCTTTTAAGGCGGCAGCAATTGCGACCGCACTGGTGTCAGAACCGCCACGACCAAGGGTTGTTACCCGGTCATTGTCAGCAATACCCTGAAACCCCGCCACAATGGCGGCTGAGCCGGTTTTGAAAAAATCGTTCAGCGCAGTTGTATCAACACTGGTAATGCGGGCCGAGCCATGGACGCAATTGGTGGCAATGGGGATTTGCCAGCCGTGCCAGGAACGCGCGGCAACGCCTGAAGCCTGCAACACCATGGCCAAAAGCCCGGCGGTTATCTGCTCGCCAGTGCTGACAATGGCATCATATTCGCTTCTGTCAGGTGTCGTTGATACCTCTTTGGTCCAACTCACCAACTGGTCGGTTGTTCCCGCCATGGCCGAGACAACGACAGCAACCTTATGGCCGGCATCGACTTCGCGTTTGACATGGCGCGCTGCATGTCGAATTCTGTCGATGTCGGCGACCGATGTGCCGCCAAATTTCAAAACCAGCAAAGCCATAAAGTTTAATCCAGGGCAAGGCGCAAAAACTGCAACTTTTAAAAGGTTCGCACCTTAAGTACGGGTGCGAATGCGGCGTATACATAACGCCCTCAATAGCGCCTGACAATATACTTGATGGATTGACAGTAAATATTTCCTGGGCCATCTGTTAAGGACAGTATTTTTGGCAAAGGTAAAAGTGATCCAATGACAGCCGCCCGCACGCCCAGGAAATCCACCATTGATCCAGCAGAACTCGACAAATTTTCGTCAATGGCCGCAGAATGGTGGGATCCGGCTGGCAAATTTAAGCCGCTGCACAAGTTAAATCCCGTCCGCTTACGGTATATCCGGGAAAAATCCTGCGATCATTTTGGCCTTGATACTGAAGCACGCCAGCCTTTGAAAAATTTGAGCCTGGTGGATATTGGTTGTGGCGGCGGTTTATTGTGTGAACCGATGACGCGGCTGGGGGCAAGCGTTACCGGTATTGATCCTGGCCACGAAAACATTGCCATTGCGCGAAATCACAGCGCCGCGCAAGACCTCGACATCGACTATCAGGCGATAAGTGCCGAGGAATTACTGGAAACCGGCAAGACCTTCGACATTGTTTTGAATATGGAAGTCGTCGAACATGTGGCCGATGTGCCGTTGTTTATGAGCAGTTGTGCGAGGCTTGTCAGTCCGGGCGGATTGTTGTTTTCAGCCACGTTGAACCGGACGATGAAATCTTTTGCCTTTGCCATTGTCGGCGCAGAATATGTTCTCAGGTGGTTGCCACGCGGCACACACCAGTGGGAAAAGTTCGTAACCCCGGATGAATTGGGCAAGGCAATCACCGATGGCGGTCTCAAGGTATGTGACACGCGAGGAATTGCCTTCAATCCCTTAAGCGATCAGTGGCTTGCTTCAACTGATACCGATGTCAATTATATGATGCTGGCAAAAAAGGCTGCAGGGTAGTTACGCTTTAACACGTAGCGCATTCATTCGAACCCACCTTCTTTGTCATCCTCGGGCTTGACCCGAGGAACCATACCGCTAAGTTTTCGAAAATAAAAATTCTGTCTTTTGGCCGAAAGCATTGAGGAATGGATCCTCGGGTCAAGCCCGAGGATGACGGGTTGGATGGGGTTGAACTTTGTTAAATGCAACGCCAATCAGTTCTGATCTTCCGGCAATATCGGCAGGGGGTGGATTTCTATGCCTTCTTCGCTCAGTGATTTGGCGTCTTCGATTGTGGTTTCGCCGTAGATGCCGCGGCCTTCGGCTTCCTTGTAGTGAATTTTACGGGCTTCTTCAGCGAACTTGTCGCCGACATAATCCGCATTTTCTTCAACCTTGCGCCGGATTTCACGCAAGGCGCTGACCAGTTCCTTTTGGGTTTGTGGTTTTTTCTGGTCGACTTTCTGGTTTTGTTTTTTGCCCAGTGATGGTGTCATCAACGCTTTGCGCACATCGGTTGAGCCGCAATTGGGGCATTCAATCAGGGCTGCTTTCAACTGGGCGTCAAATGCTTCGCTGTCGCGAAACCAGCCGTCAAATTCATGATCGCTTTCACAATTCAGATCATAGCGGATCATGAAGCTTTCGCCTCCAATACGACCTCCTCGTGCACAAGATCGAACTGGCGGTCGTGCTGAAGGGCGGCAATGCGGGTGCGGGCTTCAACAATCAGGGCGGGGTCAATTTTTGCCATGATAATACCGGGGTCTTCATCTGCTTCGGCCAGAATATCGCCCCATGGAGAAATGATCAGGCTGTGACCATAGGTTTTACGGCCATTTTCATGGGTGCCACCTTGTGAAGGCGCAAACACAAAACAGCCGTTTTCGATGGCGCGGGCCTGAAGCAGAATATGCCAGTGATCCTTGCCGGTGTTTTTGGTAAAGGCTGCGGGAACAGTCAGATATCCGGCACCGTTTTGCGCCATGGTGCGGTAGAGTTGGGGAAAGCGCAGGTCATAACAAATGGTCAGGCCGACCCGGCCCCACGGCATGTCAACGGTTACGGCTTTGTTACCCGGCTGATAATTCTTTGATTCACGATAGCTTTCGCCACCAGACAGATCGACATCGAACATGTGCAGTTTGTCGTAGGTTGCCGCAATCTTGCCTTCAGGATTGAAAACATAAGCGCGGTTGGCAACTTTGGTGTCGGACAATTTGATGGCAAGTGAGCCGATGTGCAGCCAGACCTTAAGTTCCGCTGCCAGATCTGCAAACAATTGTATGGCTGTTTCTTCGCTCTCATGAGCGGTGCTGGCAAACAGGCGTTTGGAATTCATCTCCATCAGATGCGAGGTTTCCGGGGTGATAATATAATCAGCACCCTTAGCTGCTGCCTCGCGGATAAAACCGGTGACGGTTTTGATATTGTCTGCCACATCATTGCCGGTGCGCAATTGTATGCAAGCTACGTCAAATTGGTTCATTTTATCCCTCACACTTTCTGCCATCAAAGGCCGAGCAGAGCATCCAGTTTTCCCTGTCTGTCCAGAGCGGCAAGATCATCAAACCCGCCTACATGCAAATCATCAATGAAAATCTGCGGCACGGACGTTTTGCCGCCGGATTTTTCGCTCATGGCAGCGCGCTTTATCGGGTTCATGGTGACATCTATTGCTTCAAATGACACGCCCTTTTGTTTTAAAAGGTTCTTAGCCGCGGAACAATACGGACACAATATTGTTGAGTATAGAATAACAGGCGCCATAAATCATAATTCCATTTTTTTCGCTCACGCAAATTGCGCTTCGCACAATGCTCCACGGGGGCGGTACAGGGGCACCGGGCAGCGCTTGCTGCCTTGAAGCGTTTCATAACAAGTATGAAACGCTCATGTCGCATCAAAAGACTATATAGGTTGTTTGAGAGGATCAACAACCCGGGCAAAGGCCAGAACGTTCACGGTTTCGGCACCGCCGCGCAACAAGGCTTTGCTACAGGCTTCGATGGTTGCCCCGGTGGTGATGACATCATCAATGAGCAGGATGCGCTTGCCGCCAACGCGCTCATAGGCACTTTCGTTTATGGCAAAGGCACCCGAAACATTGCGCCGCCTCTGGCTCGCATTGAGGCCGACCTGAGATTTGGTTTTGCGCACCCTGTCAAGCAATTGCGGCTCATAATCCAGCCCGGTTAAGCGGGCAATTTCAATTGCCAGAACGGCTGCCTGATTATAGCGCCGCAACCACAATCGGGAGCGATAAAGCGGCACCGGCACAATGATATCACAGCCGTCAAACAAATCACGGCCCGATCGTTTCATCATGGCGCCAAGCAAGGGAGCTGCGTCCAGTCCGTCTTTATATTTGAACCTGTGCACCAGCTTACGTGCCACATCATCGTAACGCACAACAGCGCGCGCACGGGCATAACTTGGCGGATAGGCCAGAGCAGCGGCGCTGACAATGCCCTCGCCTGGATCATAATCAAACGGTATACCCAGACAGTCGCACAAGGGAGCTTCAATAAATCCCAGTTCACACCAGCACGCGGCACAAAGCCCCAGATCAGCCAGGCGGGTGCGACAGCTTATACATTGTGGCGGCAACACCAGATTGACTGACTTTTGCCAGGTTTGCGCTAAAAGGCGTTGCAGATTGTCAAATGCAGGCAGATTGGAGTACATGGGTTGAAGGCTAGCGGAATTGCGCCCGAGATCAATCATTTAAATAGAAAATCCCAAGGTGTTTTGACCTGTGTGCGCATTCGCGTCATAACATCGACTGTAATTTTTAAATCAGGTATCCGATAATGTCACCCGGACATGTTCCCGTAATTTTTAACCAGCAGCTTTTGCGCCACCACCTCAGGCGGGCGGCACTCGGCGACATTTCACAAGATTTTTTGCGCCAGCGTGTCGCCGAAGACATCGCTTCGCGGTTGAGCCTGATTAAACGGGAGTTTGAATTATGCGCCCTGTTTGGGGATAAATCTGATTGCATGAGGTCAGCTCTGGAGACCCTGCCCAATCTTCATAAGATGATAGCCGTTAACACTATTGGCCCGGTCGTATCGTCCCCAGCCAAGCGCCATATTGTCGGCAGCGAAGAACATCTGGCCTTGAAGAACGAGAGTATCAATCTGGCGATTTCTCCCCTGACGCTTCAGTTTGTCAATGATCTGCCCGGCGCTCTCATTCAACTCAAACGCAGCCTCAAACCCGATGGTCTGTTTATTGGTGCCTTTCTGGGCGGGGATAGTCTGGTTGAATTGCGTGATGCGTTGTTGAGTGCGGAAATTGACATTCGCGGCGGGGCGGCACCGCGTGTTCATGCCCGCGTTGATATTCGCGATCTCGGCACCTTGCTGCAGCGCGCGGGCTTTGCCCTTCCCGTAGTTGACAGTGACAGGATTACGGTGACCTATCGCTCCCCTGTGCATCTCATGCATGATTTAAGGGCGCTGGGCCTCACCAGCGTTCTTGTCCACGGTGGGGGGGTCGGTCTTAATCGCCGCATTCTTGAAAGGCTGGAAGAGATTTACCGGGCGCGTTATCCCGCAGCGAACAACCGAATTCGCGCAACTTTCGAGATCATATATCTGACCGGCTGGGCACCGCACGAAAGCCAGCAAAAGCCGCTCAGGCCGGGTTCAGCAAAAACCCGTCTGGCAGATGTTTTTAAAACTGAGGAAATTTCGCTTTCAAGCGAGCTGGATGATTAGAGCGATCAGTCAAAAGCCGACTGGACAGAGGTGAACAATCCCACAACATCGACGCCGATGGCCGTCACAGCCCCAACAATCACGACACTGATTCCGCCTGCAATAAGAGCGTATTCAATCGCCGTTGCGCCGCGCTCGCAGGCGGTAAAACCATGCAACAAAGAACCATTATGCATTGTTTTATCTCCCGCTAATTCAATGCTTTTCATGTTTCTGTTTTTAATCATCACAACGATCCGTTTTCCCAAACATTTTACACCTACAACAGGTCTATTAACGGGGCAATCAGGGGGATATCTGCCGCAGGCATGGGGTAATCCCTCAATCTGACCGGCTTTACCCAGATTAACTCCTGGCCTTCACGGCCCCTTACCTGTCCCTCCCACTTTCGACATACATACAATGGCATCAAAAGGTTAAACTCATCGTAAACATGGCTGGAGAAGGTCAGCGGGGCGAGACAGGCCTCGGTCACATCAATCCCCAGTTCTTCGTGCAGCTCCCTGATTAAGGTTTCTTCAGGCCGTTCGCCTGGCTCCAGTTTGCCGCCAGGAAATTCCCACAAGCCGCCCATGGATTTGTCAGGTGGCCGCTGAGCCAGCAATACCCGGCCATCAACATCAACCAATGCGCAGGCAACTACCAGAAGAAGCGTCATAGGTTCAAATTCAACTTTCACTTTAGGGTTATCTTGTTAAGCTTTGCCTAGTCGATTGGGTTAACAAAAGAATAATGCCGGACTGCTGCAATTCAACACTGGCGCAATTCAACTGCGATAATCGGCGTTAATATCAATATAGGCATGGGTTAGATCGCAGGTCCAAACCGTGGCAGAGCCTTTGGCAATGCCAACATCGATCTTGATCATGATTTCGTCGCCCTTCATATGGCCTTGCGTCACCTGTTCATCGTAATCAGGGTGGACATAACCTTTTTCGGTGACTTGCGTATCGCCAATCCAGATGATCAGACTATCGCGGTCGGCAGCTTGCCCTGATTTGCCCACCGCCATGACAATCCTGCCCCAGTTTGGATCTTCCCCGGCTATGGCAGTTTTCACCAGCGGAGAATCGGCTACGGATTTGGCAATGACTTTTGCTGCCCGGTCGCTTTCAGCTCCGTTTACGCAGATAGTGACGAATTTAGTTGCGCCTTCGCCATCGCGGACAATCTGATGAGCCAGATTGAGCGTCAGCGCGTCCAGCTGTTCCTTAAATTGATCGAGCCTTGGATCTTCTTCAGACTGGATATCACTCAAGCCAGCGCCGTGCGCCTGTCCGGTTGCGAACATTAATACGGTATCGCTGGTGGAGGTGTCGCTATCGACCGTGATTGAGTTAAAGCTGCGTTCGACGCTTTTGTACAAAAGCTTCTGCAATATTCCAGCCGGGATAGGGGCATCGGTAAAAATATATCCCAGCATCGTTGCCATATCCGGGGCGATCATGCCTGAGCCTTTGGCAAAGCCGTTGATCAACACCGGCAAATCACCAATGAACGCTTTGGCTGTGGCAAGTTTGGGAAATGTGTCGGTGGTCATGATCGCCCGGGCAGCTTCGAGCCAGTTATCAGGGGTTGCGTTTGCGATTGAACCTTTGATCACCTTGACGATGGCATCCGCATCAAGCGGTTCACCGATGACGCCGGTTGAACTGGCAAAGATTTCCGTACTTGAACACTCAAGCACGCTGGCTACTTCGCCAACCACGGATTGAACTCCCACTATTCCCCGTTGGCCGGTAAAGGCGTTGGCATTACCGGCATTGACAATAACAGCGCGTCCGTGCCCGTCCGACACTTGCGTGCGGCACCAGTCAACTGAAGCGGAAGCTGTTTTTGACGTGGTAAAAACACCGGCAACCGCAGTGCCGGCATCGCACACAGCAATCATTACGTCATTGCGGTCCTTGTATTTGGTGCCGCTGCACCCAACACCCAGCCGAACGCCGGTAATTGCCGGCAATTCGGAGAGTACTTCAGGTGCAAGTGGTGAAATGCTGTTATTTTTTGATGATTTCAATTTTTGCTGCTTTCCGCAAATTTGTAACCGTCTCGATGGCCTGATTGCGCAGCAGAGCCAGACGCATAGACTCGCGAATGTCTTCGAACGTGGGTGCGGGTTTTTCGCGCACATCCTCAACCTTGATCACATGCCAGCCAAATCTGGTTTTAACCGGTTTGGATACACCACCGGCTTTGAGAGCAAAAGCAGCTTCAGCAAATGGCGGGACCATCTGGTCTTTGCCAAAGTATCCCAGATCACCGCCCTTGACATTGCTGGGACCAATGGATTTTTTCTTCGCCAGTTCAATAAAATCAGCTCCGCCTTCGAGTTCTTTAGAGATTGCCTTGGCTTCATCTTCGGTTTTCACCAGAATATGACGGGCGCGAACTTCACTTTCGGGCTCAAGCTTGGCCAGACCCTCCTCGTAGGTCTTTTTGAGCGCTTCATCGGTAATTGACGCTCCAATTACCTTGGTCAGAAAGACTTCCTGCAAAGCTCTGAGGCGGTAAAAATCCTGTCGCGTTGTGAATTCTTTGGTTTTTTCAAGTCTCAGCTTTTCAGCTGCCTGGGCAATAAGATGGCGGGCGATCATCTGTTCAATCAGGATTTTATCGCGCTGTTCAGGCGGTACGTTGTTTAATCTTTCTCCCAATTCGGAGGCAAAATAGTCGAGTTGTGCCCGTGTTATGGCGGTGCCGTTAACTTTAGCAACAATTTCATCTTCAGCTGCAAAACCGGCGGCTGGCGCACTTATCAAAGCAACTCCCAGCGCCACACTGGCGCAAAGCGTTTTTATGGACATGGACTTTTTTCCTTCTTTTTTAGATCACTCTTATGTCCAAAACGCCCAAAAAAGTGCGTCTAAATCACATGAGATCATCAACAATCAATACACTATAATAGCAAAGCAAACCGCTTGCTCCAATAGCTGAAACGACAATGGAAGGCAACAGGTCTCGATGCAACCACCACAAACATCGCCTATGTGTTGAAAATGAGAATAGCCAAGCCACATTGACATTAGCCGTAGTGGCGCTTATCTCTCAATTATCACAAACCATAAAGTCTTGTGGGGGCGGGATTTCTGCTTAACCATAAGATAAAGATTTTTAAGTTGAGTACAGATTGCCTTCCATAAGATTAAGCATTGAAAACGGTCATTGCGCTTTAGAACGGCTTGATAAGGACAAATTTCTATGATC
>CAZJUF010000130.1:0-8500 GCA_964549055.1 uncultured Hyphomicrobiales bacterium
TCAAAATCGGTAAAAGCGCCCTTACGGTATCGATTAAAGACCGGTTGTTGACAGCCAACCTGACGGAACTGCAGCTCTATAAAGGCATGACCAAGGGGCGGGTTATCGTCAACGCACGCAATAAAACGCCGACATTGAGTATTAAGACCAATGTTTCCAACGTTCAGGCGCTATCGCTTTTGCAGGATGTGAATGGCTTTGACTGGATAGACGGTCTCGCCAATATTAACCTCGATGTGGTTGCCAGTGGCCGCTCGCAAAGCCAGTTTATGCAATCCTTAAAAGGCAAGGCGGGATTTTCTTTTGCCAATGGTTCTGTGCGCGGCATTAATATCGCGAAAATGATCCGCAACCTGAAAAGCCTTAATCTTTCCGGCTGGTCGCGTGGCAAATCAGAATCAACAGATTTCAGCAAGCTGGGCGCATCTTTCACCATAAATAAAGGTCAGGCGGTAACCAATGACCTCGCAATGATCGGGCCGTTGGTGCGCTTAACCGGGGCTGGAACAGTGAACCTGCCCGCGCAATCACTCAATTTCCGTCTTCAGCCTAAACTGGTTGGCTCTTTGGAAGGCCAGGGCGGTGACACTGATTTGGCGGGGTTGGATATTCCGGTGATTGTTAAAGGCCCGTGGAGCAGTCCCTCCATACGCCCGGATTTAAAAGGCTTGTTGCAGAACCCTGAGCAAGCCAAGAAAACCTTAAAGAAACTTGGCAAGGCACTTAAAAAAACCAAGCCCAAGGATCTGCTGAAAAATCTTTTGGGCGGCAATGACCAACAACCTGCAGATAATGGTGGTGGTGATGTCGGTGGGCTTTTGAAGAATTTCCTCAAAAGCAATTAATTTAATCTCATTATTTTAGCGTCGACGTATATGCCGGTGCTTGTGGCTTGTATCGATAAGTCCGCTTTCAGCCGAAATACCGTCGTTTTCCGACGACGTGTCCGGTAAATTAACAATTTCTGCATTTTTTAATTTCAATCACTGGTGCCATCGCGTATCATGTAGAAATTCGGTGTCGATGACGCTGATTTTGGGAGGTTAATTCGCAAGGGCCTGGGCTAAAAGAACAAGATTTTCCGGGGCGACTTCGAATAATAAAAAAGACAGGGCTCTATGTCAGACACACAGTCTATGGGCGATCCGTTCGTTCGTTTCGAGAAGGTCCAGAAAAGTTACGACGGGGAGATTTTAGTCGTCAAGGACCTCAACCTCGACATCGCAAAAGGTGAATTCCTGACGATGTTGGGCCCCTCTGGTTCGGGGAAAACCACATGTCTGATGATGCTGGCAGGGTTTGAAACCGCCACTCATGGTCAGATTTATCTGGGTAAAGACCCTATCAATGATGTGCCACCGCACAAACGTGGCATTGGCATGGTTTTTCAAAACTACGCTCTGTTTCCCCATATGACCGTGGCGGAAAACCTGGCTTTCCCGCTCGAAGTTCGTAACATGAGCAAGAGCGATATCGAGACCAAGGTGAAGCGCGCGCTCGATATGGTTGAGCTTGGAATTTTTGGCAATCGTATGCCAGCCCAGCTTTCCGGTGGCCAGCAGCAACGTGTGGCTGTGGCCCGGGCTTTGGTGTTTGAACCAGATCTCATTTTGATGGATGAGCCTTTGGGCGCGCTCGACAAGCAATTGCGCGAACAGATGCAATATGAAATCAAGCATATTCATGAACAATTGGGCGTGACAGTGGTTTATGTTACCCATGATCAGGCTGAAGCCTTGACCATGTCTGATCGTATTGCTGTCTTTAATGACGGCATTATTCAGCAATTGTCGTCGCCTTCGGATTTATATGAGCGCCCGCAAAATAGTTTTGTGGCTCAGTTCATTGGCGAAAACAACAAATTATCGGGCGAAATAAAAGCTGTTTCCGGTGACATATGCACCATTGAACTTGACGGTGGCGGTGGCACAGTTGATGCGCTGGCGGTCAATATTGGTGCAAAAGGTGAGCAGACTACATTGTCGTTGCGGCCCGAGCGGATTGAAATCAATCCCGAAAAGGGATCCGTGCCCAATACGCTTGAAGGTAAAATTGAAGAACTGATTTATCTGGGAGATCATGTGCGCACCCGAATGTCGGTTAGCGGCAATAGTGATTTTATTGTTAAAGTTCCCAACACCCATGGTCATAAATTGCTGAAAGAGGGAGAAACGGCAATTGTGGGCTGGATGACGGAAGACTGCAGGGCTCTTGATGCCTTGCCTGGTACTTGAGTGAACAGCTGTTTTTAAAACACGCTCATGTTTAACTCAGCGGTAGAGACGCAAGCCGATAAATTTGCGAAAACCCGGCATGATGCCGGATTGTAGTCACGGGCCCGACAGAATTGTAGGGTCTATTAATTGGGAGAGAGTAAATGAATAAGACACTCAAATATGGCATTTCCGCAGCTGTTGCGTTATTTGTCGGCCTCGGTGGTTCTGCCTGGGCTAAAGAACTTACTATCGTGTCATGGGGTGGTGCTTACACAAAAAGCCAAATCAAAGCCTATCACGAGCCTTACACCAAAAAAACCGGCACAAAAATCAACTCGGAAGACTATTCAGGTGGTCTGGCTGAAGTGAAAGCCCAGGTTGAATCCAAGAATGTCAAATGGGACCTCGTGGATGTGGAACTTTCAGACGCCATTCGCGGCTGTGATGAAGGTATTCTGGAAACTATTGATCCTTCCATACTTCCCGCAGCTCCTGATGGTACACCGGCAGCCAAAGATTTTATCGATGGTGCGATTAGCGAATGTGCTGTTGCCAACATCGTCTGGTCTACGATTTATGCCTATGACAAAACCAAGTTCAAAGGCAATGCTCCGAAGACTATGGCTGATTTCTTTAATGTCAAAGACTTCCCGGGCAAACGCGGCATGCGCAAAGGTCCAAAGCCAAATCTTGAATTTGCTCTGATGGCCGATGGTGTTGCCCCTGGTGATGTTTACAAAATGCTTGGTACTCCAGAAGGTGTTGATCGCGCTTTTGCCAAACTTGACCTGCTCAAGGACGATGTTGTCTGGTGGACTGCTGGTGCTCAGCCTCCTCAACTTCTTGCTGATGGCGAAGTGACCATGACTACAGCGTATAATGGCCGTATTTTTGGTGCTGTTGCTTCTGAAGGCAAGCCTTTTGAAATCGTATGGGATGGTCAGATTCTTGATCTCGACCTGTGGGTTATTCCTAAAGGTGCACCTAACAAAGAAGAAGCATTGAAGTTCATTGCGTTTTCAACCGACACCCAGCGTCTTGCTGATCAGGCCAAATATATTTCTTATGGTCCTGCCCGCAAGTCTTCGGGTCCTCTGGTTGGTAAATTCCAGGACGGAAAAATTGACATGGCTCCGCACATGCCAACAGCTGCTGCGAACATGAAGGTTTCCCTTCTGAACGACTTTGCATTCTGGGCCGATAACCAGGATCAGCTTAACGAGCGTTTCACCGCTTGGCTGGCTAAATAAGATACACCTAAAAAGACAAGGGCGGGATTTCCCGCCCTTGTCATCTGTCAGGGAGAATTGCCAGCTTTGAGCTTAGGTGGCGATTGACAATTTGAAAGGCTGGGGCTCATGGTCGATGCGACTATAAATAATAGCAATAAATCAGATGGTCTTCTGACTGATGATGGCCAGTCGCTCAAGGTAAAACTGGCGCTGGCAACCCGCCGCAACAAAACCAGGGCCTTCTTGCTGGTTGCGCCTTTGCTTTTCTTTATTGTTATAACCTTTGTGTGGCCCATCGGGGTTATGCTCTATCGCAGTATCAACAGCCCTCAGTTCACAGAAGCCTTTAGCACAACCGCTGTCGTCATTAAGGATTGGGACGGACAAGACCTTCCCAGCGAAGAGGTTTTTACAGCCTTTGTCGCTGACATGGTTCAGGCACGAAAAGACCGCACCATCGGTAAAGCTGGAACGCGCATCAATTACGAATTACCGGGAACACGCAGTCTGTTCACCGGCACCGCGCGAAAAGCCAAAAATCTCGAAGCGCCTTTCAAAGAATCCTTGATTGCCGTTAATGAAAAATGGGCAAATCCCGAAATCTGGGCGGCGGTTAAACGACTGTCGAGCCGCTATACTTTAAGTTTTTATCTGGCCTCTCTGGACCTCAAATATGACAAGTCTGGCGAAATCGTGGCCCAACCTGAAGAACGACAGATATACGTAACCCTGTTTTTGCGCACATTCTGGATCAGCGGGCTGGTGATGTTATTCACCATCATCCTGGGTTATCCTGTTGCCTACCTGCTGTCGGTCCTGCCGCTTCGAACCAGTAATCTGCTGATGATTATGGTGTTGCTGCCGTTCTGGACTTCGCTCCTGGTGCGCACAACCGCGTGGATAGCGCTGTTGCAGCGCGAGGGCATTATCAATGACGTTTTGGTCTTTATCGGCATAATCTCTGATGAAAACCGCATTCAGATGATTTACAATCAGGCCGGTACAATTATCGCCATGACGCATATTCTGTTGCCGTTTATGGTGTTGCCGCTGTTCAGTGTTATGAAGACCATACCACCGAGTTACATGCGCGCAGCGCGCTCTTTGGGTGCCACCCAGTTTACCGCTTTCACACGGGTATATATACCTCAGACCCTTCCCGGTATCGGGGCGGGTTCTGTTTTGGTATTCATTCTGTCAGTCGGGTATTATATCACCCCGGCGCTAGTTGGCGGACGCACCGGAACGCTCATAAGCAACGTCATTGCCGGACACATGCAACAGTCCCTTAACTGGGGATTGGCGGCGGCTCTGGGCGCGTTGTTACTGGCCAGCGTGCTGGTGCTCTACTGGTTCTACAACAAGATTGTCGGCGTCGATAATATGAAATTCGGATAAGGCAAGGTTTTAAGGAAAAACTCATGGCATTACCACCATATGCAGGACCGGGCGAAACACTCTGGTATTACAGCTTTCGATTTATCTGCGGGGCAATATTCCTGTTTTTGATTTTACCCGTGGTTATCGTGGTTCCGCTGTCGTTTAACGTCGAGCCTTATTTTACCTTCACCTCTGGCATGCTGTCGTTTGACCCGGAAGCCTTTTCCCTGCGCTGGTACCTGGATATTTTCCAAAACGGCATGGCGGACCCCGGCCAGACCTTCGGCTGGAACTGGATTGTGGACAGCTGGAACAATGCCCAGTGGGTTCATTCTACCAAAAACAGTTTCTTTATTGCCATTATTGTTACCATTCTGGCCACCTCCTTAGGCACACTTGCAGCTCTGGGACTAAGCCAGTCTGACCTGCCCTATCGTGGTGCTATCATGGGAATTTTGATCTCACCGATGATTGTTCCTTTGATCATCACAGCAGCAGGCATGTATTTCTTTTATTCCGATGTCGGACTGGCCCAGACTTATACTGGGATCATTCTCGCTCATACCGCCCTGGGCACGCCCTTTGTGGTGATTACAGTTACCGCCACAATGATCAGTTTTGACCGCAGTCTCATTCGTGCCGGCGCCAATCTTGGAGCGCCGCCACATACGGTTTTTTTCAAAGTTATCATGCCACTGATTTTACCCGGCGTCATTTCCGGCGGCCTGTTTGCTTTCATTACATCGTTTGATGAAGTGGTGGCGGTTTTGTTCCTGTCGGGCTTTGAACAACGCACAATTCCACGCCAGATGTGGTCGGGAATTCGCGAACAGATCAGTCCGACAATTCTTGCGGTAGCGACAATTCTCGTCTTTATCTCAATCTGTCTGCTGACATTTGTTGAAATTCTGCGGCGGCGCTCAGAGAAACTAAGAGGTATTACACCGGCATAAGGGCTGCGAGATGCGTTATCATGCATGAAGATAAATCCTGTCTAAATACGCATGATCGCAACTTGTGGAACCATACGCGTTACTGGTTTCGTTCATTTCTTGCAGGTTTCTTGTTTCTGGCAATCCTCGTTGCCAGCCCCGCCAGAACCGACTTCACTTCGCCTGCCAAAAGTGCTCAGGACATAGTTGATCTTGCGCTCGTTCTTGCGGTTGACAGTTCCTACAGCGTTGATACCACCGAATACCGGTTGCAGATGGAGGGGCTGGCATCAGCATTTTTGACCGGCGAGGTTATTGACGCCATTAAAAACGGTCCCAGCGGCCGCATTGCCGTTTCCGTGGTACAGTGGTCAGATCTTAAAAGTCAGGTTGTCGTCATTCCCTGGGTAATTATCTCAGGCCAAAATTCTGCAGCTGACCTGGCTTCCCGCATTCTCCAGACACCACGCCAGACAGCGTCGGGTGGCACCTCGATTACGACAATGATCAAAAAGGGTGCAGCCATGCTGTCAAACCTGCCGTTTTATGCGGAGCGTAAAGTGATCGATATTTCAGCAGATGGCCGCAACAATAATGGTGGTGACCCGCGGCCGGTACGCAATCTTGTGGCGGCAAGTGGCATTACCATTAACGGGCTGGCAATTATCAACGAAGTGATCACGCTCGATAAGTACTTTGAAATTTACATCACCGGCGGGCCGGGCAATTTTGTCATTGTCGCCAATGATTACAGTGCTTACGCTGAGGCGATCAAGCGCAAATTGATTTTGGAAATCCTCGGTCCCGGCCTGGTTTAGAACGTTTTCCCGGATAATTTTGAGTTGCGTTTTGGCAGATGCCTTAATCTCGGCTAGAATCGATTTAACGAATCACTTTTTAATAGAACTGCAGATTGAAGCTTTTATGGCGCTCCGCTTTGCGATAACCGGTTTTAAAATAATTATCGCCTCGCTGCTGGTTGGATTTGTCCTTTCTGCATTGAACATCACCGCCGAACAGGTGCTCAACGATGTAGGTGTAACCCCGGACAGAGTTTTCAAATGGCTGCAAAAGGGCATGAGCTGGGCGCTGCCTAATATCCTGCTTGGTTCAATCATAATTATTCCGGTGTGGATTATCATCTATCTGTTTCGCCCACCACGCAGCTAGGGCAGCGCGCTTTGTTGCGGTTTTGGGCAATTCCTCTATAGTCATCAGACTATGATTGGTAATTTTTCGTCCATATCTGGAATACTCAAACTGGGGATATGGCTGATTATCGCCAACGGGCACATGGTAAGTGCCGAGGCCCGGGAGATGCGCGGACCAGTTGAGGTTGTGGATGGCGATACACTTAAAATGGACGGAAAAATCATCCATCTTTTTGGCGTTGATGCGCCTGAAATTAAACAGCAATGTCGAATTTACGGGGTAGCGTGGCCATGTGGCGAGCGAGCCGGTGTTATCCTTAGCCGACTTATTGCGAAAAAACCGGTGCGTTGTGATATCGTCAGCACCAACAAAACAACCGAGGATGCCCCGCTACAGGCACATTGCTATAACTATGAAAACGTCAACCTCAATTCAGCTATCATCGGTGCCGGTATGGCGGTGCCGGTATTGAAACAGACGCGGCGTTATGTGACGGCTGGATATTCGGCGCAAATCCAGCGGCTGGGGTTATGGTCAGGCAGGTTTATTCCACCGGCACTGTGGCGCGAGGGCAAACGCTTCAGGCCGATTGGCCAGCCATTTAAAAGTAAATCTCTTAAAAACTAACGGTATTTCCCATGATTAAAGTGCAAGTGGAACCTTTCGATGTCGGCGAAGAAATTGCCGGATTGACCAACGGCAATATGTCCATTGGCGGCGTTGTTTCGTTTGTCGGTACGGTGCGCGAAATGTCGGGTGACGCGGCCATCAACTCGATGACGCTGGAACATTACCCCGGCATGACCGAGCAGGCATTGGCCAAGATTGAGGACCAGGCAAACAAGCGCTGGCCGCTGGAAGCGTCATTGATTATTCACCGCTACGGCAAGCTTTTGCCCGGCGAGGGTATTGTGCTGGTGATTACCGCATCCGCTCACCGAAAGGCTGCGTTTGAGGCATGTGAATTTCTGATGGACTGGCTCAAGACCAAAGCACCTTTCTGGAAACTTGAAGAAAATGATGCGGGCGGCACCTGGGTCGATGCGCGTGAAGAAGACACGGCCGCCACCCTGAAATGGGCGGTTGAGGACGCTGAATAAAACTATGCCCGATACCTGTGCCGGTGCCGATCCAAATCCTAATATACCAACGGACCTGCCGCCACCGGGTGCGTGCGATTGTCATGCCCATATTTTTGGGCCAGTGGATCAGTTTCCCTTTTGTGACACCCGCAAATACACACCACCTGATGCCTCTCTTGAAGCTTACCGCCACATGCTGGCGACACTTGGGCTTTCGCGCGCCGTTATTGTTCAGCCAAGTGTCTATGGCTTTGACAATCGCGCAACACTTGATGCGATCAAAGCTGCGCGGGGAAAATTCAGGGGCGTCGCGGTGATTGATCCGACCAAAACAAGCGATGCCGAACTCGATCACATGCACCTCATCGGCATTCGGGGCGTGCGGATTAACCAGGCTTATGATCAAGCACTGGATATGGATTATCTGCACAAAGTCGTCGAAAAAATTCAGCGCCTGAACTGGCACCTGCAACTGTTTGTCAACCTCAACCGGTTTCCTGATTTCA